>DATJFA010000063.1:0-6091 GCA_035496015.1 Terriglobales bacterium
CCAATTAGACCAAACCATAAAGTTGTAGGGATACTCTCGGTGCGGGAACGCAGTATCTGTCACCGGGACGCGGCTGGCGGCTCCATGCCAGTGTTCCAGTGCAGGTGCAAAGCTGTGCGGTGAGGGGCGTCTCAGCCCGTATTCCGCGAGCACCTCAATGGCATCATCGCTCAGAGTGCGAACGAAGTTGGATTTTACGTAGGTGTAACGGCCCGGTGGGAAAAACGGATCGAACATGCTTTGCATTTCCACATAGCTGATCTCTTTTATGACGTCCGCGATAGGCAATCCAAACTTGCGCAACGGCTTTAAGATTTTTTCGCCCTCGACCAGAGATCCGCTGTAACAGGCTGCGATGGCCACCGCAGGGCCGACCTCCGGCAAATTCAACACGGCCGCCTGAATGACCAGTTCGTCTGGAATACCCTCCGAAAACTCCCGAAAGAAATGGAGGACTTCGCTGGTTTTGTTCACGGGGTAGAAGATACCGCCGCCCAGCACCGGACCAACTTCGTGCAGGCGGTATTGCAGCGAGGTGATGATACCCAGGTTCCCGCTGCTGCCGCGCACGCCCCAGAAGAGATCCTCATTCTCAAAAGCATTCGCGGTGAGCAGGCACCCGTCCGCAGTCACTACGTCCACACTGGTGACGTTATCCAGAGCCAGACCGTATTTAGCCATCAGATGGCCAAATCCGGCTCCGAGTGTCAGGCCCGATATGCCTGTGGCTGAAACTGTGCCCAGAGTGGTAGCCAATCCGAATGCCTGCGTTTCGCGATCAAACTCTCCCAGTTTCAGGCCGGCTTCTGCTCGCGCCGTGCGCTGACCGGGATTAACCCGCACACCCTTCATCCCCGACAGGTCAATCATCAGGCCGCCCTCACAAACCGACTTACCGGCCACACTGTGGCCGCCGCCACGAACCGAAATCAACAAATCGTGTTCACGGGCGAATCGAACACAGGTCATTACGTCGGCGGCTCCGGCGCAACGCGCAATGATGGCGGGCCGGCGGTCAATCATGGCATTCGGAACAGTGCGGGCGGCGTCGTAGCCGGGCTCACCTGGACAGAAGCTTTGACCACGCAGTGAAGTTCTGAATTTCTGAACGGCGGATTCCGGAACCATGGCAACCCCCCTGTTTTGCTCGGAGGAGCCCGAAGAAAAGAGCTAAACGAGCGAGGAGCCTACCCTAACGTGGCCCATGAAGCAATGCTTTTTCGGGACGGGCAACCCTCACGCAGCCACAGTTACCCCCGCCATCTCCTCGACAATGGCCTGGGCGGCGGCTGCGGGGTTGGCGGCGGCGGTAATGGGGCGGCCCACCACGATGTGAGTTGCGCCGGCGGCGATGGCCTCCGCGGGCGTGGCCACGCGGGCCTGGTCGCCCACGTCGCTGCCGGCGGGCCGCACTCCCGGCGTGACAATGGCGAAGCCTGCGCCTAGTTCGTGGCGTACTTCGCGCGCTTCCTTAGCTGAAGTCACGATCCCGCCGCAGCCGCTGACGCGGGCCAGTTGCGCCAGGCGCAGAACGTTATCCACCACGCGCCCGCTGAAGCCCACTTCCTGCACGTCGGCGTCGCGGAAGCTGGTGAGCACGGTCACGCCGAGCACCAGAGGCCTGCTGGCCGAAGCAGCCGCGGCTTCGGTGGCCGCCTTCAACATGCGCGCGCCGCCACTGGCGTGCACGGTCAACATGCTGACTTTGAGCTTGGCCGCTTCCGCCACTGCCGCGGCCACGGTGTTGGGAATGTCATGAAATTTCAGATCGAGGAAAACGCGCCGCCCGGAGGCTACCAGGTCGCGCACTATAGCGGGGCCTTCCGCGGTAAAAAGCTGCTTGCCGACCTTGTAGAGGAGCGCTGACTCCCCGACTGCCGCCACAATCTTCTGTGCGGCAGCAGCCGAGGAAACATCCAGCGCGATAATCAGGCGCTCGCGCGCATCGCTCATGCCCAGGAGTTTAGCGTGTTTACTGCAGGCCCGCCATGGGTTGAGACAAAGCCAGAGTGTCAGGTTGGACAATGTCCAGCCGCACGCGGGTCAGGCCCCGCGCCTTAAAGTTGAGCATGCGGGCAGCCCCGTAGGAAACGTCAATGATGCGCCCGGGAACCACCGGTCCGCGATCATTGATGCGCAGCACCACCCAGTTGCCGTTGCGCAGGTTGGTGACCTTCACCCACGTGCCCAGGGGCAAAGTCATGTGGGCAGCGGTAAATTCATGCATGTCGTAGGGTTCACCCGTAGCTGTAGGTTTCCCTTCGAACTGCTTGCCGTACCAGGAGGCCATACCCACCTGGTAGGGCCTGTGCGCCTTCCGCTTGGCGGTCGGGGGGCTTGGCCGGCGGATGGCAGGCTTGGCTTGGTTGGTATTTCTGGACTCGGAGTTGTTCGGTCCTGGCGCCGCTCCCAGGCTGGTGACATAAAACAAGGCCACCAGAATGGGAATTATGCTTCGTCGCATTCAGTCACCTCGCATCTCGAATTCAGCCCTCCCTACCATGGTCCCCCAGGATGAGGGTGATGGTAGAAGGGGGCAGGGGGTGTGTCAAACGGGCATTGGTAATCCGAAGGCAAGTTCTTTAGGTTGAACACCTTAGATTCACCTTAGGAATTGCCTTAGTGTTACCAAAGACCGGCTTGATTACTACCCTCGGATCGGCGAAGTTGGCGCAGCGTGCTGAAAACGTGCGACTTAGTGGCGATGGAGGTTCGATGAGCCGAAGTCCGCTCAGGTTGGCTGATGTAAGTTGCTGAAAATGTGGCATCTACGTGGGAATTACTACGATGGGGTACTGCCCCGAACGCCGTTTGTGTCTTCTTCCCAAAATGGGACTGCCGGGAAGTTTTTCTGAGGTCCATCGCGGCCTCGGGCAAAAAAAATTGAGCAAGACGCAGCTTACAAGCCAAAAAAGGGTTACAAATCTCGAAGATAGGCCCGGCGGCGCTTTCTGCCTTTGTACTCGCGCTCCTTTCCGCTAAATTGCAAGTATGCCGCAGACGCCACCCGTCGTGCTGACCATCGCCGGCTTCGATCCCTCCTCGGGCGCCGGCATTACAGCCGACATAAAGACCATAGCCGCCCATGGTTGCTATGGAGTGGCCTGCATCACGGCCTTGACCGTGCAATCCACCCAGGGGGTCAGCCGGGTGGAGGCGCTGCCTGCGCGCCTGATTAGCGAAACCTTGAAAGAACTGAGCCGCGACGTGGAGATTGCCGCAGTCAAAATTGGCATGCTGGGCTCCGCGGAAGTGGTGGCGGCAGTAGCCGATTTTCTCCAATCCAGCAAGCAAGCCAACGTCGTGCTGGATCCCATATTGCGCTCCACTTCCGGGGCCCGCCTGCTGGAGCCCAAGGGCGAGAAGCTGATGACAGAGCGCCTGCTGCCTCTTTCTACCGTAATTACTCCAAATTTAGAGGAAGCTGCCTCCATTTCTGGATTACCGGTGACTAACCTGGATGAAATGAAGGCGGCGGCCCTGCGTCTGCACGAGTTGGGCGCCGCCAACGTGGTGATCACGGGCGGGCACCTGGAGAAAGCCACCGATCTGCTGAGCTTTACCCATCCTAACGGCGGGATTGAAACCCAGGTATTTAAAGCGGACCGGCAACGCTCCCGCTCCACCCATGGGACCGGATGCGCCTTTGCTTCGGCGCTGGCCTGCCATCTGGCGCACGACCGGGCCTTGCCGGAGGCGGTGTTGCTGGCAAAGGCTTATGTGGCCGCGGCCATTACCCATGCCCAGCCATTGGGCCGCGGAACGGGGCCGCTGGATCATCTCTACCGCATGCACCAGGCTCCGCGGCGGCAGGCGGCGGTGGCTGATCCCGAGCCGGTTAGCTAGAAAGAATCCAAAAGCAGGTCCTTCGTTGCGCTCACCGCGCAAGCGCGGCTCGCGCTGCCTCAGAATGGCAAAATGAAGAGGCGAGCTAGCGCTCTCCCTGGACGGGGCGAAGCCCCGTCCCCACACGTTGCTCGGTCCCCACACGGTTCTGAAGGTCTAGAGCAAACCTCTGATTATCTGGTATGTTTTTGAGTTGCAAGGCTTTGGTATGCGCGTATCCAGCCAGCAGAGACTGAGTATCGCCATTTGCCTGCTGGGCATGCTGGTTCTCAGCGCCCCACCGGTTCACTCGCAGAGTCCCTGGGGAAGACTGCGAGGTGTAGTGCGTGATGCCAGCGGAGCCCGAATCGCCTCCGCGGATGTGGTCATGCATCGGGTTGGTTCCGGCGAGGAGCGAAGGGCCAAGACGGACAGGCGGGGTGAATTTCAAGTCAACGAGCTGAATCCCGGCCAGTATGAAGTGCGCATCACCTCGCCTGGCTTCGGCGATGCGCAGTCCAATGTGACAATCGTCGTCAGCGCCACGCGGGAAATCACGGTGGTGATGCAGCCGGTTGCGCAGCGCCAGACGGTTACGGTGCGCGGGGCCGGATCGTCCATTACGCTGCAGCCCATTAACACTTCAAGCGCAATGCTGGAGGGAGTGGTCACCTCGCAAGACCTGGAGAACTTCCCCCTGGCGCACCGCAGCTTCGCCAACATCGCCTACCTGGCGCCGGGAACGGAGCCGGTGGAGCCTTCCGATCCGACCAAGGCCCGCATCACCGCGGTTTCCTTTGGCGGCAGCTCCGGGCTGAACGTGGAATTGTCAGTGGATGGGGTGGACAATTCCGACGACTACATTGGCGGCTTCCTGCAGAATTTCTCGCCAGACGCCATCCAGGAATTTGCCGTGGGCACGGCGCAGGAGGATGCGGACACTTCGCGCACCACCGGCGGTTCGGTGGTGATCACCACCAAGCGGGGCACGAACCAGTGGCACGGGGAGGGCGCATTTTATGAGCGGGCTGCCGGACTGAACGCGCGCTTTCCTCTGGACAATCCGTCGCCCGATCCGAAGCAGCCGTTTTCCAAACAGAATTACATCGGCACATTCGGTGGCCCCATCGAGCGCGACAAGCTCTGGTTCTTTTCCTCGCTGGAATACGTGCATGAGAATGCGAGCATTGCCTACAGCCCGGCCAACCGGGCGCAGTTTGATGGCCTGGCTGCGCTCGCTGCGCAGGGATTGATACCGGGCGTGAACTCGATCCCCGTGCCCACCAGCGTGCCGGTGCCTTTCCACGACCTGTTGCCCATGGTGCGGCTGGACTGGACACAATCGGCGCGCTCGCAATGGTTCCTGCGTACCGCCCTCGACCGCTACACGACGGAAAACGACCTGGTGCAGCAGGCGACGCTGCCTTCAACGGGAGCCAGCTCGCGCGCCCATTACCTGAACATCGCCCTCAATCAACAGTACGTTTTCAGTCCGGCCTGGCTGGGTTCCTTCACCTTTGGGGCCAGCACCCTGCAGCACACGGAAAAGCGCAACCAGGAGCTTGGCTTTGCCCTGGCTTTTCCCTTCAGCTCGACTTACCGCACCATCTCCGGATTCGAGACGTTTGGCGACAACCAGTTTGTTACCCCCATCACCGCGTTTCCGGTCGCGCGCAATCAGGACAAGTACCAGTTCCGCTATGACCTGAGCCACGCCTCCGGCAGGCATGCGCCCCGGTGGGGAATCAACTTTATTCACGAGCCGGTGCTCAGCGGCGCGCTCTCAGGCACGGCAGAGACGCTGGTCAGCTATCCCAATAATCCCTCGTTTTATGCGCAGAATCCGGCGCAGTTTTATTTCAGCCCGCAGTGCGCGGCTCCGGCCCCGAATGGCTCGGGAATTGACTGCCGGTTCACGCCGGCTTCCAACGGAAGCTTCGCGCAAAATGTGCAGCGGCTGGGGGCGTACGCGGAAGACTCATGGCACGCAAGCCCGCACCTGACGGTGAACTACGGGCTGCGCTACGACACCACTTTTGGGCTGTTTACCGCGTCCGGCCGAAGCCAACTGCAGAATCCGGGGCTGCTGACGCTACGCGCGCTGAACATTCCGCTGGTGAGCGGGGCGCCGCACGATTACCGGCGCGCCTTCGCGCCACGGCTGGGCGTCGCTTATGCACTGGGGCAGGATCCTCACACGGTGATCCGAGCCGGCATTGGAATGTTTTACGACGACCTGGCGCAGAACGGATGGGTAGGAGCGTTC
>DATJFA010000064.1:0-2784 GCA_035496015.1 Terriglobales bacterium
TACCGTGGCAGCAGACGAGTTTCGGGCTGCGCTGGCGCTCAATCCCAGCCTGGTGCTGCGGGCGCGCTTTCCGCTTGCTGTCGCGCTTTTTGAAATGCATAACAATGCCGACTCGCGGCGGGAACTGGAACAGGTGCGCCAGGTAACCGGAGACCATCCCAACGTCATGTACTACCTGGGAAGGGTGTATCTGGAGGAGCACAATTTTGAGCAGGCCATCGGCCACTTCAGCAAAGCTGCCGCCAAGGCCCCGTTCCCGGACACCGCTTATTACCTCGGCTTCGCATATTTCAAGCATGGCGACCTGGCGCTCGCGGAAGAATGGCTGAAGAAAGCCGAGCTTGCCACGCCGCACGATTCGCGGGTTCCCTATCAACTTGGCTTTGTGTTGCGGCAGGAAGGCCGCCAGGAGGAGTCGCGCAAGGCATTTGCGCAAGCTGCACAATTGCGGCAGCGCGACGCAGACGAAGCCCGCATCCAGAGTGAATGCGCGCAAAAATTGCAGCAGGGGGCACGGGAACAGGCGCGCACCGTTTGTGATCAACTGTACGACGACAATGATGCCGAGCGGCTTACGGAGTTGGGCACGCTCTACGGCCAGCATGGAGATTACGAAGCGGCGCTGAAGCCGCTGCGGCGGGCGGCAGAGCTGCAACCGCAGTCGCCGCAGATGCAATTCAATCTGGCCATGGTGTACTTTCAGCTTAACCGCTTTGAAGAGGCGCGCGTCCCTTTGGCCAGCGCGCTGCAGCGCTGGCCAGATTTGTTCCAGTTGAACGCGCTCTATGGAGCAGTGCTTTTGAAGCTCGGCCAGGAGCTCCCCGCCTACCAAACGCTGCAACATGCGCACCAGCTCAATTCCAGCGATTCCGGAACGGTTGACCTGCTTTATGAGGCTGCCATTGCGCTAGGCAGGAAGAACCAGGAGAGCCGGCAGTACGGCGATTCCCTGCGCTATTACGCCGAAGCCGCGAAACTGCGCCCGGCCGAGTCGGCGCCGCATCGCGGCATGGCTAAGATTTACGCTCTCACCGGCAAGCCTTCCCAGGCCAGAGCAGAAGAGGCCGCAGCCGACCGTCTGGCCAGGAACCTGGGCGAGCTGCCATAGGCGGACTTGAACTCCCCCAAGGAGTTGTTAGTAGTCGAGTCTAAGAGTCATTACTCTGGTACCCCGCGAGGGTGACTGACGGCATGCAGATGAATTCCCTCCGAAGGCGCGATAATTACATGCGTGTCCCAAAGCAGCACAGTTGCCGGGGGCGCTGTTTTCAAGGCCCATAACGTCACCTACGCCATAGAGAAGATTGGCGACTTCTTTCGGGGGACAGGCTCGGGAATTCTGGCCGGCTGGCCGGAAACTTCCGCCAAAATCATCGTCGAGGCCCTGCAGGAGCTTAGCGTCAAACTAGCCAACGCCGGATTCACTCCTGAAGCGACCTCGCTGCCCATGGCTCTTTATACGGCACGCGAGTTGCAGAAATACCTGAAGCCCGAGCGCAGCGATATACCCAACCGGGAAGCCGCGCGTGTTTACTACCGGTGCTTGCGGTCGCTCATTCGGGAACTAGCTCAAGTGGACAAAGAAATCGCCCAGCGATTCAGCGGGCAGTAGCTCCCTTATAGGGCTGGCTTCATTGCCGATCTGAGTTGATGTTCAGACGCCGGCCTCCTCGTACCAGTTGAGGACGCGCATTGCACGCAGCGTGTTCCAGCGGCTCGGCCGGCCATCGCCATCCTCCAGCGCAAAGTGGACCTTGCCCGGATGGGTGTTCTCCAGCAGCCAGGCGCCGTCGGGCTGCTGTTTGGAGCGGAGCAAATGGATGGCTTCGTCCATCCGCGGGTCCGGCGCATCTCCAGCCGAGCGGAAGTATTCGAGGGCGCGCAGCACGTCGTAGTGCCAGCGGATGGGAAATGAGAATTGCAGCCACGCTGGGCTGACGACTTCGCCGGTGCTCTTGCGCCGAAATAGCTTTCGTTCGAGCAGGTACTGCTCGCCGCGCCGCCGAGCGGCGATAGATTCCGCGGTGCCACACGTCGCGCGCTGGTGCGCCAACAGCCCTTCCAGCACGTTTATGGTGGTGTCGAAGGACGAACGGACGGAACCGTTCTCCGCCTCGCAGTTCCAGCCGCCATCCTGGAGTTGCTCAGCAACCAGGCGCGCTACCACCTGGTCCACATTTTGCTGGAAGTAGACGCCCAATCTGACGGTCCTGCCATTGATGCAGGGCTCGACTTCGCCGCTGAAGAAGGGCTGCCCTGCGTGCTCCCAGCGACAGTTATCTCTGACCTGCGCCACCGCCCGCCTCACCCGCTCGGAGGACGGGTCAATCCCGAAATCACACAGCAGCTGAAGCGTGGGCAATGTGGAGGTCCAGGGCTGGCCCTTCTCGGCGCGCCAGTTGAAGCTCTGCGCGGGAAAGCAAGCGCCTCCCGCCCACCGGCCATCTTCGCCCTGCAAGGAGAGCAGCCTTGCCCCCCAACCCTCGGTGGTCACCCGCGCGCGCTCGCCGGCGATGACCTCAGCCGGCGCATGGACCAGGTCGCGCAACACCTGCCAGCGGATGGCAGGATCTGAATCGAGCAGCCAGTCCATCAACGTCATAGGACCGACTCTAACATGATGGCGAGGAGGTAAAGGGCTGAGACGCGGAGCTGACCGCCTTGCAATTCCCCAGAGGCTGCGGCCAACCTCAGCTCCTCTCAGCCCGGGAATGAGTATTGAGGACGCCCATCGTTAGTGAAAGGGCACCGACGTTCATGCGGTGGATTGTCCTTAAAACTGGC
>DATJFA010000065.1:0-2877 GCA_035496015.1 Terriglobales bacterium
GAAGCAGGGCAAAATCCAGCTGCGTTCCCTTCAGCAAACGCGCGTCCCCGCGCGGCGGAAATACCGCCACTGGCGCTGGATATTGCGGCCAGCGCTCCCGGTAGTACTCATAGGCCAGGCGCGCCAGCGGATGGTAGAACAGCACTGCGTCACCCGGCTCTGTCCGTGAAAGCATGTACTGTACTGCGCCTCGCCAGTCCTGTTCCGGCGGATCGAATCCGCTGCGGTAGTACTCGGCCACTCCTCGCAGCGAAAGCGCCATTATGGCCAGTAAGACCGGAGCCAGCAGCCACTTTGGGCGAATCGTGCTCAGCCCGGTCGCCACCAGCAGCACAAAAGCCGGCAGGCAGAAAATAAAGTAGCGGCTTACAAACATCGGCTTAAAAAGAGAGATCACCGTCGTCATGGCCACTGGCAGCACCAGCCACATCCAGACCAACGCTTCACCCCAAACCGCCTGCCTTCCTGCCCGTTCTGGCAATCCAATTAACCTCACCAGCGCCAGTACCAGGCTGGCGGCGCAAATCAGCAGCAGAACCAGGCCGCCGCGGCCGCTCAGCAAAGTCGCCAGTGCGTAGAAATCCTTCCACGTGGTCGGCTGCACCCAGCCCACCTGCCCTCGATTTTTTGTTGCCACAAACAGGAGGATGGGAATCGCCAGCGCGACCATGATCCCGCTGCTGATCAGAAGCCCTTTCCACGGGAAGCCACGCTTGCGCAGCGCCGCTGCCAGCCAGAACACCGCCAGCATCAGGCCGGCGAAGAAATGCGCGTACATCCCCAGCGCCACCGCGATCACCAGCCCTGCCCAGTTTCCCCTCTTGTGTGGCGCGTCCAGGCACCTCACAAAAAACCAGCTGGCCAGCACCACCAGGAACGCGAACAGGCTGTAGGCGCGCGCCTCCTGCGCGTAGCGCACATCAAAAGCGTTCACTGCCAGCAACAGGGCGGCAACCAGCCCTGCTTTCTCCGACACTAGCCTGCGTCCCAGAAGATAAACAAATGGAATGGCAGCAACGGATGGCAGCAAAGAAAGCAGGCGTATAAAAAATTCGCTCTGCCCCAGATGCATCCAATTCCGCAACAGCGTGTAGTACAGGCCTTCATTCAATTCCCAGCTCAGCACGACGTTGCGGAAGCCGGCCGGATCCAGCCGCGCTATGGAGACGCTGACAATCTCATCCAGCCAGAAGCTTTTCTTGCCCAGGTACAAAAGGCGTAGGACCGCTGCCAGTGCAGTGATTGCCGTAATCATCGCCGCCCGCATCCGCGGCGCTATTGCGCTCTCGCCGCCCGCCGATTCGGGCGCGGCTTTCGGCTGTACGCTTAACTCAGGCATGGCACGGCTTGCGCCTCAGAATACACCGCGCGAACGAAAGCATAGTGGCTCGCTCGCCTCGTGCCGGCGGGCCATTCCCGCGCGCGTTGCCTGATCTCGATGCTCTACATCTAGTATGGAATATTTGTGTCTTATTCTGTGCACTCCCCCGCGCCGGCTTTTGTTCTCGAATCAGGCACTTATGCGCATCTCGCAGAAAAAGGGGCTTGACAACCTTTTCGCGCTCACCCAATGCGAAGCATGGCGCGTGCGCCCTCACCCGCGCGTGTCCTCTCAATACGTTTTTAGCCTGTCATCCTGAGCGCAGCAGGACGCTTCGCTGGCGAAGCGTCCTGCGCAGTCGAAGGACCTTGCGCTTTGCCACCCCATAACAACCGTGTCCGGGAGTTCTCCCATGTGGTTTGCTGAAACTCCTTTTCGCCTTGCCGCGTCTCCCTTGCCCACAAACGAAATGCTGAGGACCTTTAGGTCCGAAGCACCTCGCGTGCCACTCTGGCCTTGCCTCCAGCAGCGGCTTTAGCCACTGCAGCCGCCTTACGGTTTCAGCATGCGCTCGAAGAACTCCGCCGTCGCCTTGTAGCCCGCCACCCAATTGCGCCACAGGAGCATGTCGTGTGCTTCGTCCGGAAAAACCAACTGCTCGAAGCGCACGTGATTGGCCCGCAGACGCTGCGCCAGGTCCACCGTCTGGCTGAAGGGCACATCCGGGTCGTCGTCTCCTTGAATCAGCAACACCGGCGACTGCCAGTGCTCAACCGCTGCATCTGGCGACGACCCCCAGGCCAACTGTTTGGCCTCTTCCGCGTCAGGCGCGCTCTTGAAGCCGGGGAGATTGGCTACGAACACTGACCAGTCATGCACGCCGGCAAAGTCCACCCCGGCGGCAAAAATATCAGAGTTGCGCGCCAGTCCCATCGCCGTGAGCAGGCCGCCATAGGAGCCGCCCCATAGCCCTAGGCGGTGCGGGTCCACGATCGGCAGCCCTTGCAGGTAATGCGCTGCCGCCACGATGTCCTGGTACTCCGCCGCCCCCTTTGGCCCGCAATGCGGCGCCTCGCGAAACGCCCGCCCATACATGATCCCCATGCGGTAGTTCACCGAGAGCACCACGTATCCCAGGCTGGCCAGGTATTGGTTCTCGGCGTACGCGTTGTGGTAGTAACCCATGTAATGGAAGCCCAGCATCATCTGCCGGATCGGCCCGCCATGCATCCAGACCAGCGCCGGGCCCGGGCGGGTGCGTCCCTGCGGCACGAAAAGCTGTCCATGAATCTGCAGCCCGTCGGCGCTGGGAAATATCACCTGTTTTGGCCTGACCAACTGAGCCGAAGGAAAATCAGCCGGCAGCGCCTCTTTGGCCAGCATCTCCCGCCCCGTGCTCGTGACCAGGTACGGCGTGGCGGGCGTGGTCGCGGTTGAACCCACGCAGAGCACATGCCGTCCATCCGCGGTCTCCACCGGTTTCCACTCCATGCTTTCTCCACGCGTGAGAGCCTGAAGCGCTCCACCCTCCACCGGCACACGCCACAGGTGCCGCC
>DATJFA010000066.1:0-2910 GCA_035496015.1 Terriglobales bacterium
CGAGCCCAGCGAGGTAGCCAGCTGAATGCGCTGCGCTTCGCCGCCGGAGAGCGTGGCCGCCAGGCGGTCGAGCGTCAGGTATTCCAGGCCAACGTCGTTAAGGAACGTCAGCCGCTCGCGGATTTCCTGCAGCAGCTTGTCGGCAATGGTGGCTTCCTGGGGCGTGAGCTGGAGCGCATCGAAGAAGTCCCTCGCCTGCTCCACCGTCAGGGCGCAGACTTGGCAGATGTCCTTGCCCCCGACCTTCACCTGGCGGGCTTCGGTACGCAGGCGCGTGCCGCCACAGGTGGAGCATTGGGAGTAGCCGCGGTAACGGCTGAGGAAGACGCGCACGTGCAGCTTGTACTTTTTGCGCTCCAGGTGGGCGAAGAAGCCGCGAATGCCGGGATAACGGCCTTCGCCGTCAATGATCACCTGCTGCTGCTCGGGGTCGAGTTCCGCCCAGGGCACGTCCAGGGGAATGCCGCGCTGCTTGGCAAAGCGCTTAAGCTCGGCCTGCAGCGGGCGGTACTTGGGCTTGGTCCAGGGTTCGACCGGGCCTTCGGCAATCGTGCGAGTCTTGTCGGGGATGACCAGGTCAAGATCAAAATCAATGGTGTTGCCGAAGCCCTGGCAGCGCGGGCAGGCGCCGTAGGGATTGTTAAAAGAGAACAGGCGCGGCTCGGGCTCCTCCAGGCGCAGGTGGCAGCGTTTGCACTCGAAGCGCTGGGCAAAACGCAAGGTTTGTGCCGATTCCGGCTCCGGTGGCGCGGTTTGGAAAATTACTTCGCCGGCTTCGCGGTAGCCAGTTTCCACCGCGTCCACAATGCGCGGGCGGGAATCCGCCGCCACGGCGATGCGGTCCACCAGCACGAACACGGCCTTGGAAAAGTCAACGTCGAGCAGCGACTCGGGGGTAGAGAACTCAAACAGCTGACCGTCCTGAAATAAACGGTTGAAGCCGCGCTTGCGCAATTCGAACAGGCGAGCTTTGACCAGATCAGTGGCGACACTGTCGGTGCGCGGGCGGGGCGCCCGCGCGACAGCCGGCGAGACGCCGGCGCTACTTCCCCCGCCGGCAGTACTTTTTTTGCTGCGCCGCTTCTTCTCGGGAGCAGTGGCGGGCATGTGCCCCGATTGCAGCGGGAATAGCACGTTCAGGCGCGTGCCTTCGCCCAGGGCAAGGATGGCATCGGCTACCTCGTCCACCGTGTCCTTCTTTACTTCGGCGCCGCATTGCAGGCAGTAGGTGCGGCCCACGCGGGCAAACAGCAGGCGCAGGTAGTCGTAAATTTCGGTGGCGGTGGCCACAGTGGAGCGCGGGTTGCGCGTGGTGTTCTTCTGCCGAATGGCCACCGCCGGGGCGATGCCGTCAATCACGTCGGCGTCGGGCTTCTCAATGCGCTCCAGGAACTGGCGGGCGTAAGCGGAGAGCGACTCCACGTAGCGCCGCTGGCCCTCGGCGTAGATGGTGTCGAACACCAGCGACGACTTGCCCGAGCCGGAAACGCCCGTGACCACGGTCAGGCTGTTGTGCGGGATCTCAAAATCAATGTTCTTGAGATTGTGGACCCGGGCGCCGCGAACAATGATGCTGTCAGTTGACATCGGCAGGAATGTACTCGACCCTCGCAGCCCTCTGACATGACGGCCTCCCCACTATGGCTTCGGTGAGTGCTGCGGAATCTTTTCATTATAAATGCGGAGCAAGGCAGGCTCAATTGGACGGCGTCATCCTGAGGACCTTTGGGTCCGAAGGATCTCGCGTGCAGCATCACGAATAAGGAGCCGTAACAAGTTACGTCTCTACCGCTGTGCTCTGCAACGTCGGCGCTACCTCGCGGGCAAGGGCGCCCACGACACAACTTTCTAATAGAGTTGATGAAAGTAGGCCGGTCTCGGAGAGACCAGATGAAAGTAGCCGCCAGTTTACTGGCGGGTCGGGAGCTGAATTTAATCCGGAGTCCCGTAAGGACGGCTGATAGTTTTCAGTCGCCCTTACAGGAATCGAAATCCTGCTCGTATCCTCCCCGCCACTGAAGTGGCGGGCTACTCTCACGCGTTCCTAATGGAACGCATTCACGTTGCGGCGACCAGATTCTAATCGGGTCAACTTTCGCGCGGCGCGGCTCAATTATGTTTCATTCGATATCGGAGGATCATCAGCTTCACTCCCGCCGCCATCCACGCCACCATCCACAGCACGGCAGAGATGAAACCTGGTAGATAGGTTCTGAACGCCTTAAACCCAAGCATCGTTACCCCAAATACAACAGGGGTATAGAGAAGGAATAAGGCGATGAATATATTTCGGGTCTTACGGTAGGTTTGTAAGAGCGGAGTGAACGAGGTCGCGTCAGGCACGTCGAGGCTTTGTCGTTATCCCTGGTTGTCCTGTACTGTTGCGGCTTCATCTTCCGCAACCCGCTGGTCGCGCTTGCGGGCGTACACGAACCCCGCGCCAATCAGGATGGACATCATGCCTACGGGAGGCACCAGGAGCACGGCCACGCCCTTGGTGAGCGCCTTCTGGCTCTTGGGCGTGGCGCCCAGGGCCGACATGTAGCACATGGCGCAGCCCTGGCCGAAGGCGGGCGCGGCCCACATCGCCAGGGCAAAGCCGAGAATGGCCAAGCGCAGCTTCATTTTGCGTCCTTCATCTTACACCCAGGCTCAGGATGCGGAAGGCATCGGCAAAGAACACGAACATGAGCGTCAGGCAGACCACCAGGGCCACCATCAGCACCCACTTCATGCGCGCGATTTCAAACTTCAGGTGCATGAAGTAGAAAATGATCATCGCCGATTTGATCACCGAAAGCCCCATCAGCACTTCCAGCATGCGGATGGGCGCAAACACCTGGTCGTAAGTGAGCACCACCTCGATGCCGGTCAGAATCAGCAGCGCCACCCACACAATGTAGTAAGGCG
>DATJFA010000067.1:0-14702 GCA_035496015.1 Terriglobales bacterium
CGGACAAGCACTTCGAGTTGCACTCGCTGACCAATGCCATGCTGGTGGCGCCGCCGGTGGCCACGCACGCCGAACGCGTCTACCAGATTTTCGGCAAGGATACGCTGGACCAGCTGATCCCGATCGCCGCCGCCGTCGAACTGCAGCGCATTGGTCTGCCGCAGCCGCCGCCCTGGGCGAGGCGCGAACCGGAAGATGAAGAGAATAGCCCCAACGTCAAGGAACCCGGCGAAGTACGCGTCCACGGCTTCGTTTCCAAACCGGAAATTCAGAAGCTGAACCGTAACTCCATCTACATTTTCGTCAACCAGCGCCTTATTCGCGACCGCCTGGTGCAGCACGGCCTTACGGAGGCGTACCGCAACATCCTGCCACCCACCGTTTTTCCCGTGGTGCTGCTGTTCCTGGAGCTGCCTTCGGCCGAGGTGGACGTCAACGTGCATCCCTCGAAGACCGAGGTGCGCTTCCGCCAGCAGAGCGTGGTTCACGATTTTGTGCGCGACTCCGTACGCGCGGCGCTGATGAAGGCGCGGCCGGCGCCCCAGTTCGCCGCCGAAATTGGCGCCCGGCCTACCGCCACGCCCGCGCTCTCCAGCGCAGCGCGTGCGGAAGGCTCGGCTCCGGTGTCAGGCCACTGGCGCGAACTCTACGCCCCGGCCGGCGATTTTGCTCTGCGCGCTCCGGAGTTGCCACCGGAATCGCAGCGCTTGCAGTTTGAAGGCGGCATTGCCGTCGAAGGCAATGCCGCCTTAGCGGTGGCGCGCTTTCCCCGCCAGACCTTTGCCGGCGGCGATAGTTGCGGCAATATCCTCGCCGAACCGGAAGCGGAAACCGAATCCAGCCTGGCTTCGCTCTCCACGCTCAAACCTCTGGGTCAGATTCGCAATTCGTTTATCGTGGCGGTAAACGAAGATGGGCTGTGGATTGTGGACCAGCATGTGGCCCATGAACGCGTTCTGTTCGAAAGAATTCTGCGCCAGCGCGCGGCGGAGCGAGTGGAGAGCCAGCGTCTGCTCATGCCCATCATTTTGGAGCTCACCCCGGCGCAGCAGGCGGTGTTCACGGAAATTGCCGACGAACTACGGCGCAACGGCTTCGACCTGGAGCCCTTCGGCTCGCGTACCGTCGCGGTGAAGCTTTCGCCCGCGGGGGTGGATGCGGCGCAGGTGGAGCATATGCTGCATGAGCTGCTCGACCAGTTTGCCAGCGAGGAGCAGGCGCTCAACCTGGAGAAGGCGCGCGGCCGGATTGCGGCTTCTATCGCGTGCCACGCCGCCATCAAGGTGAATATGCCGCTGGAGCAGAACAAAATGGAGTGGCTGCTGGCGGAACTGGCCAGAACTGAATGTCCCATGAGCTGCCCTCACGGCCGGCCCGTCGTCTTAAGGTATTCTGTAAAGGACATTCAGCGCGCCTTTAAAAGAATCTAAATCAGAAGTCAGGGTCAGGAGCCGGTAGTCAGGGGTCGGGTATCAGAAAGTGGAGTGTAGGCACGGGGCTCTGCCCCGTGCATGGGCGGATCGGAGATCGGCCCTCCAACGTGTGAACAGAGCATGACAGACCGGGAACTGCAGGAAGCGAGGCGCGAGAAGTGGCGCGTAGCGGGCAATCCCGCGCGCACGCTGGAATCTCTTTCTGAATTCCTGGAATCGGTGGGCTTCTGCCTGATGTATCCCCAAAAACCCATGCCACTGGTCCCCACTTTCATTGGTGCGTTTGCCGGCGGAGACGACCAGCTGCCCACGTGGCAAACCGCATTCTCGGATGAGCGCGCGCGAGACGCCACAGAATTGATGGTGCGCCTGCTGCGGCAACGCTCCGCTTACGAAGCCAACCTGTTCGGAGAAAATAATTTTCTGGTGGCGGCCTCGGTGTTTCCTTATTTTTACGCGCTGGTCGGGGACCGTAGCCCGCGGCGCACACCGAAGGCCGGAGTTCGCTCGGAGTACGGCGACCTGGCGCGCGATGCCTTCGAGGTTATACGCAACCACGGCCCGGTCTCGCGGCAAAAGCTGCTCGAGGCGCTAGGCGGCGGAGTTTCGGCGGCGGCGCTTGACCATGCCCTGGGCGAGTTGTGGTCCAAGCTGCGCATCACCCGCGTGGGCTATGAGCCGCGCGTAGGCGCCTCCTGGGACGCGCTTTATCGCTGGTCCCCCGAGGCAGTGCGCCAGGGCATCAACATGTCGGTGGCGGAGGGGCTCTCGGCGCTGATTTCGAAGTACCTGGATTGCGTGATTGCCGCCGAACCGCAGGAAGTGGAAGAATTCTTTGCTCACTTCGTGCCCCGCTTCAAGGCGAAGGATGCGCTGAACGCGCTGTTGTCGGCGCGCGAGCTGAGTTTTGTACACATCGGCCATCGCTCCCTGCTGCAGGTTTCCCCGGCAAAAAGCGAGCGCACACAGGAAAGGGCGTAGGGCAAGGTTTCAAGGTCTCAAAATTTCAAGGTTTCAAGGTCTCAAGGTTTCGCAGGTTTCAAGTTTCAGGCCGGCGTCGGCGTCATCCAGAGGGCCTTCAGGCCCGAAGGATCTCGCGCGCAGTGCAGGAGCGCTTGGGCAAGCAAGGAAGATGCTTTGCGGTCGAAGCTGTTCAGCATCAGGGCCTGTTAACGTTAAGCTTCACGTCCGAAACTGTGAAACGTTGAGACCTGCGAAACCTCACTGAATCACAACTTGACCACTGACAAAAAGCCAGACCAGAAGCTAACCATCGCCATTGACGGCCCGGCCGGAGCCGGCAAAAGCACCATCGCCGCTCGCCTGGCGCGCAAACTGGGCTACGTGAACCTGGAGAGCGGAGCCATGTACCGCGCCCTGGCGCTGAAGGCCATCCGCAACGACATCTCCTTCGATGACGAGGCTGCCCTGCTCGGCCTAGCCAAAAGCTCGCAAATTCGTCTGGAGCCCACGCGCGAGGGCAACCGCGTTTTCCTCGACGGCACGGACGTTTCCCAGCGCATCCGCGAGCAGGACGTGACCGACGCCGCCTCGCGCGTGTCCGTGCATCCCGCCGTGCGCCAGTGGATGGTCGAACGCCAGCGCGAACTAGGCGCAGGCGGCGGCGTCATCATGGAAGGCCGCGATATTGGCACCAAGGTGTTTCCCACTGCCGCGGTTAAGGTATTCCTCGACGCCCAGCCTGAAGTGCGCCAGGAACGCCGGATTCTGCAAGGCGCCGAAAAGGGCGCGCAGCCTGAACGGCAACGCATCGCCGCGGAATTGCAGGAGCGCGACCGGCGCGACCGCACCCGCGCCGCTTCTCCCCTGACTCCCGCCGAGGATGCGGTCATCATTGACTCCAGCCACATGTCCATCGACCAGGTGGTGGATAAGGTGGAAGAGTTGGTGCGGAAGAAATTGGGTAATTCAGTAACCGGGTAATTGCGTAATTCGCGCTTTAATATTCAATTACTCAATTACACAATTGCCCGATTATTCAATCCATATTACTTTCGGACCCTGTAACGCCAGCCTGATTTCCGCCATCATAGTCAGGTTGCCGCGATGGCCGATTTTACTAAGCTGGTGCCAGAATATGTTCGTACCCTGGCCGGGTACACGCCGGGCAAGCCCGTTCGCCTGGCGGAACAGGAGAGCGGCGTGAGTTGCATCAAGATGGCGTCTAACGAGAATCCTTTCGGCCCTTCGCCGCGGGCCATTGACGCCATGCGCGCCGCCGCTGACCAGGCCCACTTCTATCCCGATAACGATGCGGTGGACCTGCGCCTCAACCTGGCCGAGCGCTTCGAAGTAAAAGCTGAGCAGGTGTTGGTGACCGCCGGCTCCACGGAACTGATCAACGACCTGGCGCGCATCCTGCTGCGGCCCGGACTGAACGCCATTACCAGCCGGCTGTCGTTCATCATCTATCCCATAGCCACCCAGGCCAGCGGCGGAACCTTCGTTCAGGTCCCGATGAGAGATAACGGTTTTGATCTGGACGCCATTGCCGCCGCCGTTGACCAGAACACCCGGCTTATCTACCTGGCCAATCCCAACAATCCCACCGGGACCATGTTTGATGCGGCCGCATTTGACCGCTTTCTGGAGCGGGTGCCCGAGAACATTATCGTGGCGCTGGATGAAGCCTACTGCGATTTCGCCACGCATTTTGCTGCCGCTCGCGGAGTAATTTATTCACGCGCCCTGGACTATGTGCGGGCGGGCCGGCAGAACCTGGTGGTGCTGCGCACCTTCTCGAAGGCGCACGGCCTGGCAGGGCTGCGCATTGGCTACGGATTCGGCACCGCCGAGTTGATGGGCTACCTGGGCCGGGTGCGCACCACTTTTTCGGTTTCCTCTGTGGCACAATCCGCCGCTTTGGCCGCGCTCGCCGACGAAGCCCACGTGCGCCGGGCCCTGGAGAATAATGCCGCCGGCGCTGAATTCCTCACGCAGGCCGTTTCCGAGCTGGGCTTTCGCGTGACCCCCACATGGGCGAATTTCATTTATGTCGAACTCGGCGAGGAAGCCGTGCCCTTAGCCAGACGACTGCAGGAGCAAGGCGTCATTGTCCGCCCTCTGGCGCCCTGGGGCGCACCCAATTCCATGCGGGTGACCATCGGCACGCCTGAGCAGAATGATTTCTTCGTGAGCGCCTTAAGGAAGGTGGCGAAGGTAGCGGACGTGCGGGGATAGCTTTCAGCTTTTTGCCTTTAGTCCTTGGGTTTAACTGACAACTGACCACTGGCCACTGACAACTGCTTTTAATCAGACCCCAGCATGGGCAGTCGCGCCGCCCCGTAGAGACCGGCGTCGCTGCCCAGCAAGGCTCGGGTCACGATGGTCTTCCTTCCCACCGCCCTGGGCTGAACCTCGGCGGCGGCGCCTGTCCCCTTTTCTCGGGAGGGGAATGCGGGCACACCCATGCTGGGCTGGCGTGCCTCCGGCGTCGGCGCAGTCGCGGCATACACCATCGAGCGCTTCTGCAGCTCTTCGAACATGTAGGGCGAGAACGCTTCCCAGGCACTGGCCACACCGCCGCCAATCACGTACATGGGCAGGTTCAAAGCATTGACCAGATCGCCCACCGCGATTCCGAGCGCTATCCCAACGCGGCGGAAGATGTCTCGCGCCGGCTCGTCGCCCTGGATAGCCAGGTTGTACACGATCTTGGCGCTGAACTCCGGGTCGCTTCCGGCCGCTCTTGCCAGCTGTGGCGCCTGCCCGGCCCTGATCGCTTCGCGGGCCATGCGCATCACGGCGCTGGCGGACGCAAACTGCTCGATGCAGCCCAGATTGCCGCAATTGCAGCGTGGCCCCTCCGGGTCCACCGTCATGTGTCCGAATTCGCCGGCCATGCCATTCATTCCGTGCCAAATGCGCCCATGCAGCACCAGGCCACCGCCCACTCCCGTGCCCAGAGTCAGAATGCACATGTCGCTCACGTCGCGCGCGGCGCCCAGCCATTTTTCGCCCAGGGCGGCGGCATTGGCATCGTTTTCCAGGATGACGGGCGCCTGCAACCGGCGCTCAATCTCTTCCCGCACCGGATATTCCTCCCAGCCCGGCAGATTGGGTGACTCGCGCAGCAGGCCGGTCTCCATGTCAATGATGCCGGGCACACCGATTCCTGCGCCCAGCATGGTGCGCGAAGCCTGAAATTTCGCGGTGAGCCCGCGGATGGCATCGCACATGTCATTGATCACCTGGTCGCGTCCCAGCGCCACGCGCGTCCCCGTCGTTACTTTTTCCAGCAGCGTGCCCGTCTCATCCACCGCCGCGATGCGCAGGTTTGTCCCGCCCAGATCCACACCGATAGCAAAGTTGGCCATAAGAGAAACGATTAGCCTATCACCACGAAGGCGGTTTATGGAATGTGAGGCGAGGGGGCATGCTACTCGCTCATTAGTTAATTGTTGGTCGTCGGCGGTTCGTTCCGGGTGTCGGTCCTCAGCAGGAAAAGAGCTTTGTGCGCAGCAGGTGGGAATTGAAAAGCGGTCCTTCAGCCCTGAAGGGCCTCAGGATGACAACTGAGAGAGGGATGTTTCGTTGGAAGAATAAGATTCAATCCTCATAACTGTCATAACTGTCACTTCTGGCATCGCGGGCAATAATGGCTGCTCCTGCCGGCGATCACCACGCGCTTTATGGTGGTGCGGCAAGTCAGACATGGCTCGCCGTCGCGGCCGTAGACGCGGTGCTCGAACTGGAAGAAGCCCTTCTCGCCTTCAGCATTCACGTAGTCCGAAACGGAAGAGCCGCCGGCGGCAATGGCCTGAGTGAGCACTTGCTGTACAGCCTCGTAGAGCCGCCGCAGTTCGTCGCGGGTAAGCGAGGCGGCGCGGCGGCGAGGGCGCACTCCTGCGCGGAAGAGTGACTCGTCGGCATAAATGTTGCCCACGCCGCGCAGCAGATTCTGGTTCAGCAGCGCGCTCTTAATCGGTGTTTTACGACTGTGAAATAGGTTGACGAAGATCTCAAACCCTACATCCAGCGGCTCTATTCCGCCAGTCTCGAAACCGTTACGCGTGTGCACCGCCAGCCGACCAAAGCGCCGCGGATCAACGAACCGCAACTCCCTTCCGGAGGCCAGGTGGGCAATCAGATGTGTGTGTTTTTCGACGTCCTGGTCCGGCCTGGAAACCAGCAACTGCCCGGTCATCCCCAGGTGAACGATAAATTGGGCGGTATGGTTCTTCGCGGGCAAGACCTCGCCCGAAACCTGCCGGCCCTTTCCTTTGGCGCGGGCTCTCTCCAGGTCAACCACGATGTGCTTGCCCATACGGCGTACTGCAGCAATACGGGCATGGCGCAGGGTGCGCTCGATTTCGGCGGCCGGCGACTTCAGCGGTTCGGGCTTAGAGCCCAGCCATACCGACTCGATGGTGTCTCCCAGCACAGTGCGCGCCAGGCTGCGTACGACGGATTCGACTTCGGGAAGCTCAGGCATAAAACCAGTTGTCAGTTGTCAGTGGCCGGACTCAGTGTACAGCCTAGGCTATCGACCGTCAGCTGTCGACTAACGACCAGCATCAACCGTCGACCATCGCCCTCGCCTTTGGTATCATTGCATGTACACACCCCGCTCGCCGAACCCCTGTAATCTGCAATGCACGAGTCGAAGGCGGCAAGGAGTGTGTGCGCCGAAGCATCGCGGCGCAGGCGCCCCTCAGAAGCTGAGGGCAAGCCCACGCCCGCAAAATCCTGCAGGGAGTGCATGGTGAAGCAGAGCCGGACCGCAGTGGTGGTAGGCGCGCAGTGGGGCGACGAAGGCAAAGGCAAGATTGTTGACGTACTTTCCGACCATTATTCCGTCGTAGCCCGCTACGCCGGCGGACATAACGCCGGCCACACCGTCATCATCAACGGAAAGAAGTTTGTGCTGCAGCTAGTTCCCTGCGGCGTGCTGCGCCCCGGCTGCCGGGGCGTGATCGGCAATGGCGTGGTGCTCGACCCCATTGCCTTCCTCAAGGAAGTGGCCAGCCTCCGCCAGGCGGGCGTGAAGGTGGATGGCAATCTGTTCGTCAGCAATCGCGCTCACGTCATCCTTCCCTACCACCGCATGATCGAACTGGCCGCTGAGAACGCGCCTGGGCGGGTGAAGATTGGCACCACCTCCCGCGGCATCGGCCCCGCTTACGAGGACAAGATGGGCCGGCGCGGCCTGCGAGTGGCTGACCTGCTTGACGCCACGCTGCTGCGCACCCACATCGAGAACGCCTGCCGTGAAAAAAACATGATCGCGCACGCGCTTTTCAACTCCGAGCCGCTCGACCCCCACAAGATGTACGAGGAGTACGCGCGCGCCTCCGAGCAGGTTGCGCCCTTTGTGGCCGACACCGCCGCGCTGCTCAACCAGGCATGGGCCGAAGGCGAGTCCATTCTGTTCGAAGGCGCGCAGGGCACCATGCTGGACATTGACCACGGCACTTATCCCTTTGTGACCTCCTCCAGCGCCACTTCCGGCGGCGCGGTCACCGGCACGGGTGTGGCGCCAACCGCCATTGATATGGTCATCGGCGTGACCAAGGCTTATTGCACGCGCGTGGGAGAAGGCCCCTTCCCCAGCGAAATTCGCGACGCCGTGGCCGACCAGCTGCGCGCACGCGGCAACGAATACGGCGCCGTTACCGGCCGCCCGCGCCGCTGCGGCTGGATTGACCTGCCGCTGCTGCGTTATGCCGTCATGATCAACGGCATTTCCTGGCTGGTGGTCACCAAGCTTGACGTGCTGGATGAACTCGCTGAGATTCCGGTTTGTGTGGGCTACAAGATTAACGGCAAGAAGACTTCCGAAATCCCAGCCCACGCCAGCGGCTATGACCGTATCGAAGCGGTGTATGAAACCCTGCCGGGATGGCGCAAGTCCACAAAGGAAATCAGCAGCTTCGAAAAGCTGCCGCCCAAGGCGCGCGACTACCTGGCGTTCCTGGAGAAGCAAACGGGCGCCCGCATTGGCATGATCTCCACCAGCCCGGAACGCGATCAGACCATGTTTGTGGACGACTTCGCCGCGCTGGTAGGCAGAAGTGTGGCTGGCAGCGAGCGAGTCAAGCGCCGCACCCCAGCACGAGCCTGAGTTGCAGATGGTCAGCTTACGGTTGATAATTCCGGCTCGACTTCACTTGCTAAGTACCGGCAACGAACTACCAGCTACCAACTACTAACTACTATGCTCATCCTCATCGTCCACTTCACCGTCAAGCCCGGTGCCGAAAAGCAAACCCTGGAGATCATGCGTGCAATGGAAGAACACACCCGCCGCGAGCCGGGAAACCGCATGTACATAGGCCAGCAATCCACGGAAAACCCGCGCAAATTCTGCTTTTACGAGCAATATGTAGACCAGGCCGCGCTCGACGCCCACCGCGCCGCGCCCTACTTCAAGCAATACGTCACCGACCGTCTGGGGCCGCTCATCGAAAACATCACCCGCGAATTCTTCCGTCCCGTGGAAGAAATTTAGCTTTTCCACAGGTGCCGTTCCACTGTTGGGCTTCGTCTTTGCAAGCTGGCTGAGCCTTCAAGGCGGAGTCATTTTATGCATTCGCTCTGGGGTTCTGCGTTGTTACCACAGCGGCTCTTTGCGCAGCAGTAAGGCGCAACCGCGCCGCTAGCGCGGCAAATGCGGGAGTGGGGCCCTTCCAGCGCAGTTGCTCCAAGTCTTCGAATAGCGCCATGTCGGTGCGCAGCGTGGCCAGCGTTCTAAAAAGCATCGCAAGGTCCCGTTCACGGCACAGGGTTGCGGCGAGCGCTTTGGCATTGGTGACCTTCACTCCCCAATCCTGCCCAGCAGCGGGTATAGCCTCGAGGTGGCCAAATTTCGCCAAGACCGCGGTGGAAGACTTTGCTCCCCATCCCGGCAGGCCCGGATACCCATCAGCAGCGTCGCCCACCAGCGCCAGGTAGTCGGGAATAGATTCCGGCGGAACACCGAATTTCTTGATTACACCGAACTCATCCAGGGTGATGTTGGTCCGGCGATTTAGCTGAACGATGCGTGTGCCGCGCACACATTGCGACAAGTCCTTATCGGGCGTGCAGATGACAACCTGTTCCACGCGAGGATCGCGGGCAGCCGCAACGGCCGCCGCAGCCAATGCGTCGTCGGCCTCGAACTCCACCATCGGCCACACCACGAAACCGGCCGCTGAAAGCGCCTCTTCGAGCAGCGGAAATTGCGCCAAAAGGTCGGGCTCTACGCCCGCTCTGGTCTTGTAGCGGGGCCAAAGCCCGTTGCGAAAGGATTCGATTACATGATCGGTAGCCACGGCTAAGTGCGTGGCCCCGTTGCCGGCCATGCCCAGCACCGACTGGACCACGCCTCGAACGGCGGCGATTTCCTGGCCGCTCTCGTCCTTGGCCGATGGCAGAGCGTAGTAGTGCCGGAACAGTTCGTATGTTCCATCAACCAGATAAATATGCAAGGCGCACTCCAACGGAGCCCACAGGACGCAAAGCAGCAGGATGGCAATGAGGCACAGAATGGACTAAGTTTTCTTCTTGTCCACTACCAGGACGCCAGCGGAGGCGTAGTTTTCCTTCGGCACTTCCACGAAGGAGATATTGATTGCCTCGCGCGAGGCGCCGGCGTCTTCCACCAGCACTTCCGTGATGCGCTGCGCCACGCGCCGCTTCTGCTCCAGCGTGCGCCCTTCCAGCATCGTGATCTGTACTTGCGGCATAAAGGCAGTTCTCAGTTCTCGGTTCCCAGTTCTCAGTTGCAACCCTCGGCTCTAAACCTAGGTACTAGGTACTAGGTACTGGGTGCTGAGTACCAGGTACTTGAATTATTGCAATTCATAGCCCGGGAAAAAATAACTCAGCTCAAATCGCGCCGTGTCCTCGGCATCAGACCCATGCACCGCGTTACGCTCGATGCTCTCCGCCCACTTCTTGCGGATGGTGCCTTCCTTGGCGTTGGCCGGATTGGTTGCCCCCATGATCTCGCGCCATTCGGCAATGGCGTTTTCCCTTTCCAACGCCATCACCAGAATGGAGCCTTCCGACATAAACTTGGTCAGCGACTCAAAAAACGGCTTGCTCGCGTGCACGGCGTAAAAGCCTTCCGCCTGCTCGCGGGTAATATGCAGCATCTTGGCGCTGAGAACCTTGAATCCCCGCTGCTCGATGGTGCTGACGATGTCCCCTATGCCGCCGCGGGTAACGGCGTCCGGTTTAATGATGGCAAGAGTGCGTTGCAGAGTCTTCATGAGTCAGTTGTCTTGGTCGTTAGTCGTTGGTTTTGGCTGGCGGCTCTTAGCTCTTGGCTTTTTGCCTTCGCCAGAGACGTCGAATGCAACTGGGTACTGGGTACTAGGTACTGGGAACTTCCTACACAGGCACCGACTTCCGCATCAACTCGACTACCGTGTCGCCAATCACCGCCGGCGACTTGGCCACGCGGATGCCCGCGGCCTCGAGGGCACGGATCTTTTCCGCTGCAGTGCCATGTCCGCCGGAGATAATGGCGCCAGCGTGGCCCATGCGCCGTCCCGGAGGCGCGGTCTGCCCGGCGATAAACGCCACCACTGGCTTGCGCACATGCGCCTTGATGAACTCGGCTGCCGTCTCCTCAGCATTGCCGCCGATCTCGCCAATCATGACAATGGCTTCCGTCTGCGGGTCGCGCTCGAAAAGTTCCAGCGCATCCACGAAATTCGTGCCGATGATGGGGTCGCCGCCAATGCCGATGGCGGTGGATTGCCCAATGCCGCGCCTCGTGAGCTGGTGCACGGCTTCATAGGTCAGCGTCCCCGAACGCGAGACGATGCCGACGTTGCCTTCCTTGTGAATGTGTCCGGGCATGATGCCGATCTTGCACTTGCCGGGCGAGATGATGCCAGGGCAGTTGGGCCCGATCAGGCGCGAGCGCCGGTCCTGCAGGAACTCCCACGCGCGCACCATGTCCAGCGTCGGAATACCTTCCGTGATGCAGACGATGAGCTCGATCTCGGCATCGGCCGCTTCCATGATGGCGTCCGCGGCGAACGGCGGCGGCACAAAGATGACCGAGGCGTCGGCCCCGGTTGCATCCACCGCCTGCTGCACCGTGTTGAACACCGGCCAGCCTTCGTGCGTGCTTCCGCCCTTGCCCGGCGTCACTCCGCCAACGATCTTGGTTCCGTACTCGGCGCAGGTCTTAGCGTGGAAGGTGCCTTCTTTGCCCGTCAGTCCCTGAACGATTACCCGTGTGTTCTTATTTACCAGAATGCTCATGATCCCCTTGTAACGCCGGTCTCGCCGGCTGTCGCGAGGGCATCTTGCCCTCGCTGCTCTCGAGGTTAGCTGCCTGCCGCCGCCACTACTTTCTCCGCCGCATCCTTCATCGTGTCCGCCACAATGAAGTTGATGCCCGACTCCTTCAGAATCTCCCGCCCCTTCTCCACGTTGGTGCCTTCAAGGCGCAGCACGATGGGCAGCTGAATATTGGTCTTGCGCGCCGCCTCCACCAGGCCATTGGCCAGCGTGTCTACGCGCAGGATGCCGCCGAAAATGTTGATCAGCACCGCGCGCACGTTTTTGTCCATCAACAGGATTTCGAAGGCGTGCGTCACCTGCTCGGCGTTGGCGCCGCCGCCTACATCGAGGAAGTTGGCAGGCATGCCGCCGGCGTACTTGATAATGTCCATGGTGGCCATGGCCAGTCCCGCGCCGTTCACCATGCAACCCACATTGCCGTCCAGTTTGATGTAGTTCAGCGCGTACTTGGAGGCTTCCACCTCCAGCGGATCTTCCTCGCTGGCGTCGCGCAGCTCCTTTATGTCCTTGTGGCGGAACAGCGCGTTGTCATCGAAATTGATTTTTGCGTCCAGCGCGAACAACCTTCCATCCTTGGTGGTGATGAACGGGTTGATTTCCATCAGCGAGGCGTCGGTATCCTCAAAAGCCCGGTACAGTCCGGTCATGAACTGGCTGGCCTGCCCGATCTGCTGCGGCGCCAGGCCCAGCCCGAACGCCAGCTTGCGCGCCTGGTATCCCAGCAGCCCCGTGCCGGGGTCAATGTATTCCTTGATGATGGCCTCGGGATTTTCGGCCGCCACCTGCTCGATTTCCATCCCGCCCGCCGCCGACGCCATGAACACCGTGCGCGCCGCCGCGCGGTCCAGCACAATGCCGAGGTAAAGCTCGCGCTCGATGGGCAACGTTTCCTCGATCAGCAGGCGATGGACTTCCTTGCCCTCAGGCCCCGTCTGGTGCGTCACCAGCTTCATGCCCAGCATGCGCCCAGCGATTTCCGCCGCCTCAGCAACGGATTTGGCGATCTTCACGCCGCCGCCCTTGCCGCGCCCGCCGGCATGGATCTGCGCCTTCACCACCACGCCCTGCGCGCCCTGCTGGAAAAGCTTCTGCGCCGCCGCTTCCGCCTGTTCGCGCGTGGTTGCTACCTCGCCCTGTGGCACCGCCACGCCATAGCGGGCAAGTATTCCCTTGGCCTGATATTCGTGAATTTTCATAAAAAGCCGGCCTGCCTGCGCGCTTCTAACGTCACGCAGCAAACTTTTGATTGTATAGGAGGCAGTTGTCAGTTGTCAGTTCTCAGTTCTCCGTCTTCAGTTTTTCGTCCTCAGTTCTCCATCCTCCGTCCTCCGTTGCCGGTTCTAAACTCCAATCACATTTCCATTGTCATCCTAAAATCATATATGGGTTGTCATCCTGAGGGGCCTCGGCCCCGAAGGACCTGCTTTTGCCTTCGCAATACACAGGAAGCTCGGGAAAACAGGAAAGTTCCCAGTTGTCAGTGGCCGGTCCTGGTTTTCAGTTCTCAGTCCGATCATTTAGGCTAAGCACGACTGGGTACTGGGAACCAGGTACTAGGTACTAAAACTGGCAACTGAGAACTGACAACTGGCAACTGCAATCAGTGACGCTCTTCACCGCATCGCCAACCACCGCGAGTCGCTGGCCCGCGAGGAAGCGCGCGCGGTCATGGCGGAGATTCTTGCCGGCGGCTGCACCGACGCGCAGATCGCGGCCCTGCTGGTCGCCCTCCACATGAAGGGCGAAACGGTGGAGGAGATTGTCGGCTTCGCCGAAGCCATCCGTGCCGCCGCCTCTCCGCTGCCCCTCACCCGCAATTCCGCCCTCGACGTCAGCGGCACCGAGCGCGATGCCCTGGTGGACACCTGCGGCACCGGCGGCGATACCAGCGGCACGTTCAACATCTCTACCGCCACCGCCCTGGTGGTCGCCGGCGCCGGCGTGCGCGTGGCCAAGCACGGCAACCGCAGCGTGACTTCTAAATGCGGTTCCGCCGACGTCATGGAAGCCCTGGGCGTGAACATTTCCCTGCCTCCAGCCCGCATTGCCGCTTGCCTGGGGCAGGTGGGCATCGCCTTCCTGTTCGCTCCGGCCATGCACTCCGCCATGAAGTACGTGCAGCCCGCCCGCCGTGAGCTGCGCCTGCGCACCGTTTTCAACCTGCTCGGTCCGCTTACAAATCCCGCAAATGCTTCCGCGCAGGTGGTCGGGGTTTACTCCGCCGACCTGGTCGAAAAATTGGCGGAAGCACTCAGCATGCTGGGAGTTCACCGGGCACTTGTCGTCCATGGCGACGACGGCCTCGATGAAATAACCATCACCGGACCCACTCGCGTAGCCGAAGTGCGCGAAGGCACTGTGCGCAGCTACGAAGTGACGCCCGAGGAGTTCGGATTCGCTCGCGCCAGTTTGCAGGCCATTTCGGGCGGCGACGCCTCCGACAATGCCGCCGTGATTCGCGAAATCCTGGAGGGCAAAAAGTCGGCTTGCCGGGATGTGGTCGTGCTCAACGCCGCCGCCGCCCTGGTGGCCGCCTCGCGCGCCGACCACATCCGCAATGCCCTGCCCTTAGCCGCTCAGTCGCTCGATTCCGGCGCCGCCCGCCGCAAGCTCGACGCCCTGGTCCGGTTCACCAATTCAGTGGTAAGTAATGAGTAGTCAGGGGTCCAGGTCAGGTCCTTCGGGCGCATAAGCGACTCTTGCCTGGCCAGCGCGACAATCCAGGCAACGTCGCTGCGTCTGCCAGCAGGGTTTGTCTGCAGCGCAGGGTTTGTTAAGATGGAAGAGCAGCGCGCCCTTAGCTCAGTTGGATAGAGCGTCTGGCTACGAACCAGAAGGTCGGGAGTTCGAATCTCTCAGGGCGCGCCATGATTTCAGTAAGTTAGGGGCAGCCAGAGCGGCTGCCCTTTTCATTGTGTCCGTGAATGTAGTGAAAACTGTAGGGACTCCGTCATTTTGCCCACACGCTAAACGCGTTTGGGTGAGTGTGAACACTCACACATA
>DATJFA010000068.1:0-5658 GCA_035496015.1 Terriglobales bacterium
GATCGGCAACTGATAGCTGACGGCTGACAGCCGCGGGCAACTGACAACTGGCAACTGTAACCGAGCGCGCTCGCGAAATCGGCCTGTGCATGGCGCTGGCGTAAACCGGCACGATATTCTTTTGCAGTTCACTGTGGAAGCCATTACTCTGACTGCCAAGGGGGGTTACGGGGAGTGTCGCTGGGCGCGGCCGTCACCTATGCCATCCCCGCGGTTTAGTTGTTTTTGCCGGCGCGAATCTCGGCCTTCTGGACCAGTTTCGGTTTCGGCTCGGCCGTTGCCGAAAGCCTGCTGTTCGGCATTTATCCGACACGGAAAGCCGCCAATCTCGATCCCATTGAGTCGTTACGTTACCAATAGCGAACGCTGATGCGAATCCTCCTGATCCTTCAGATTATGGCCGGTGTGCTGGCGGCCTGCGGGCTTGGCTTTAACCTGCTCTGCATCTGGAGCGCGCGCGCCTACCTGCACCTGCGCCGGCAGGGGGATGACTTTCTGGGCGCGGGCGAACCATTCACCCCGCCGGTCAGCATACTGAAGCCCCTGCGCGGCACGGATCCGCACATCTACGAGTGCTTTCGCAGCCATTGTCAGCAGGATTACCCGCATTACGAGATCATTTTTGGCGTGGATGACCCGCAAGATCCGGTCGTCGCTGATGTGGAGCGCTTGCAGCGTGAGTTTCCCGGTCTCTCCATCCAGTTGGTCGTGTGCTCTCAGCACCTGGGTCCGAACACCAAGGTGAGCAATCTGATTCAGATGCAGTTGATGGCTCGCCACCCGTACCTTCTGGTCAACGACAGCGACATTCATGTCCCCACGGACTACCTGCGCCGGGTGATGGAGCATTTCCGGCGGCCCCGGGTGGGCGTGGTGACCTGCTTCTACCGCGGCTTCGCGGGCAAGACGCTGGGCTCGCGCCTGGAGGCGCTGGGCATCAGCGGCGAATTCATGGGGGGAGTGCTGGCCGCGCGCCAGATTGAGGGCGGCATGCACTTCGCGCTGGGTTCCACTCTGGCGGTAAGCCGCGAGGCACTCGCCGCCATTGGCGGCTTTGCCGGGATGCTGGATTACCTGGCCGACGACTTCGAACTAGGCTATCGCGCGGCGCGCGCTGGTTATGAGGTAGTGCTCGCCGATCTGGTGGTGGAGACCTTTGTGCCCGACTACAGCTTTGGCGAGTTTCTCCAGCACCAGATGCGCTGGGGACGCAGCACCCGCGATTCCCGCCGCTGGGGCTACGTGGGCCTGGTCTTCACCTATGGATTTTTCTGGGCGATACTGGCGGCCATATTTTCCCGCGGCGCGGCCTGGGCCTGGGCTCTCCTGGGAGCGACGTTTTTCGTGCGCCTGATTGCCGCTCTGGTAGTAGGCGTGGGCGAGCTGCACGATTCACAAATCGTGCGCGACCTCTGGCTGGTGCCGCTGCGCGAACTGATCTCGGTGGCGGTATGGGTGGTCAGCTTCTTCGGCCACACCATCACTTGGCGGGGCAAGAAGTTTCTAGTGCGCAACAAGCGCCTGGTGTCCCTGGACTCACCCTCAGAGTAGCTGCACCATCGCTCCGCGTACTCTCTGGCGAAAGAAACACCTGGGACGGGTGCATGATCATCATGGCACCCATCAGTGGTTTTCAATCGTCAACCGACAATCATCAATCGTCAATTCTTTGGCTCCTCCTTTGTGGTGAAATGGTTCCATCTATGCTGGCTGGCTATGCGGTTCGAGCGGAAGACTCCCGGGGACGCCGCTACCCGGAGCCCCCCCACCCCTACCGCAATCCCTTCCAGCGCGACCGGGACCGGGTGATTCATTCGCGCGCCTTTCGCCGGCTGGAAGCCAAGACCCAGGTTTTTACCCGCCGGTTTTCCGACCACTTCCGCAACCGACTGACGCACACCATCGAGGTGGCCCAGATTTCCCGCACCATAGCCGGCGAACTGGCGCTGAACGTGGACCTGGTGGAAGCGCTGGCCCTGGTGCACGACATTGGCCATCCCCCCTTCGGCCACGCCGGCGAGAAAGCGCTGGATGCTGCCATGCGCGCACACGGTGACTTTTTCGACCACAACCTGCACGCCCTGCGCATCGTGGAGGATTTTGAGCAGCGCTATGCGGCGTTTCGCGGGCTGAACCTGAGCTTCGAGGTGCGCGAAGGCATCATCAAGCACTCCCACGACTACAAAGCAGCTGAGCACCCGCAGCTCACCGAGTACCTGCTTGAGCAGCGCCCGCCGCTGGAAGCCCAGTTAATTGACCTTACCGACGAAATCGCCTACGACACCGCCGATTTGGATGATGGCTACGAGGCGCACATTCTCACGCTGGAGCAGATTCGCGCCGGCGTGCCGGTGTTCGAGCATTTCCTTCGCGCGGCCGTGCGGGCCTATCCTGACGCGCCCGACAAGCTGAAGTTTAACGAGGCCCTCAGGGGCATGCTCAACCGGCTGGTTACCGACCTGATCACCACTACCGGAAGCCGCCTGCGCAGCTCCGGCATCGCCACTGTGGAAGCGGTGCGCGCTCACCCGCAGCGCCTCGCTGCTTTCAGCCCGGAAGTAGACGAGGAGCGCCGCCGGGCCAAGGAGTTCCTGTACCAGAACCTTTATTACAGCTCCGAACTGGGTCCGGAAAAGCTGGATGCAGAGCGGGTGGTGAGCGACCTTTTCGACTACTGGATGCGCAATCCTTCCGCGCTGCCGGGCAACTACCGTGAAAAGGCTGCCTCCGAGCCGTTGCAGCGTGTGGTCTGCGACTACATCGCCGGCATGACCGATCCCTATATCCTGCAGCAGCACGAAAAATTCTGCCGCTAGCTCCAATTCCCGAGGAAACGTAACCTTGTTACGTCTTCTGTTGCTTTTAGGGCCCCGTTTTGTGGCGCCGGCGCCCTCGCCCGCGAAATCTTGCCGGCACTGTCTGCGCTGGCGTGCTCCTTGAAACCATTCTGCGCTATGGGACTTGAATGCCCCCGCTTTTGCATTGTCGTTGCCTGAAGGGAATTTGCATTTAGTGTGGAAGCGTGCGGCTTCAGCCGCGCGACCACCTGGGCCCAATGCCACGGGCTTCAGCCCTGGTGGGCCGGTGCGGAACGTATTGCGCCGATGTAGCGGCTGGCCATCAAAATCCCCCGCCCTGAACAAGTAGCCGGAAGCACTACGGAGCGCTTGCTCCCGCGGCCCCAAAATACTTGTCCAGCGGAATCTCAAAGAACATCAGGTCGCCGCCCTCACCGTTGTGCAGGTTGGTGAAAAGTATGTGCGTTCCCGCCAGGCTGCGGATGCCCCGCACGTCAAAGAACAGGAACCCGGAACGCGTGTTGTGCGGCTCTATCGCTTTGGCGCCAAACTGCGCGCTCTGGATTTCATCCATGGTCTTGGCGCTGACTGTGCCTTTTACCTTCCGGCGCGGGATGGGGAATGGCACCGGGGAGCGGTCGGTAGCGCGGGGGTTGGAAAGGCGGCGATAGATATCATCCGAACTCGCGGGTGCGATTTTGTCGCGCTGCCCGGTGATCATCTGAACCCGCATGTCCGTGAGCGAAACCGGCTGGTCGCCATCGTTGGTGATGACCAGCAGCACCGGCAAAAGCCCGTGCTCTTGGAAATCCACGGAAAAGATCTTCTGTTTCTCCGCCGTTTCATAAGGTTCTACTGCGATGGCCGCGTGTTCGTTGGCATGCTCTTCGTGCGCGGGATAGGTCTGCGCAGCTTTGATGGCGGGCGCTCTGTAGTCCTTTGCGCCGAATGACAAAGAAGCCAGAAACGCCACGGTCAGGCCCATCAGCAGGAGGCGCCCAGAAGCAAGAGCTCTCATGTGCTGATTATCCCCTTCCAGGCGCTGTGGGCACAATCAGCAGCTGATGACGAATGACGAATAGGTACACTGAGGGCAGTAACTGGGTCTCAGGAGGAATTGAACATGAAGCGAAATGCGCGCGATGCCAGGATTGCGACCCAAGCCGTCTGGGCGGGAGAGGAAGAATCATTGCTCCAGGGAGCTACCCAGGTGCCCATTGCGCAAAGCGTGGCTTTCGGCTACGACGACCTCGACGACTGGCAGCAGGTGGCGCTGGGCCAGAAAACGGGCCACATCTATAGCCGCAATACCAATCCCACGGTGGCCGCTTTGGAAGAGAAAGTTCGCATTCTGGAGGGAGCGGAAGCCGCCACCAGCATGGCCAGCGGCATGGCCGCCATCAGCAACACCATTTTCAGCCTCGTGCGCCCTGGCGACCGCATCGTGAGCGTTAAAGACACCTATGGCGGCACCAACCAGCTCTTTCGCGAGTTCCTGCCGCGGATCAGCGTTACCTGCTGCCTCTGCAATACCACCGACTTTGCCGCCATCGAAACCGAAATCGCCAAAGGATGCAAGCTGCTCTACCTGGAAACGCCCACCAATCCCACGCTGAAGGTAGTTGACATTGAGCGCCTGGCGCGCAAGGGTCACGAGGCGGGCGCAATTGTAGTTACCGACAATACCTTCGCCACGCCCATCAACCAGCGCCCACTGCAACTGGGCTCCGAATTGGTGATTCACAGCGCCAGTAAATACCTGGGCGGCCACGCCGATGCGCTGGGCGGCATCGTTTGCGGGCCTCGGGAGCTGATTCGGCCCATTTTCCACTACCGCGAAATCACCGGGGCCGCGCTCGACCCCTTTGCGGCGTACCTGCTGCTGCGCGGCTTGAAGACCCTGGCGCTTCGGGTGCAGCGGCAAAATGAGAGCGCGATGAAGATGGCGCAGTTTCTGGAAGAGCACCCCGCTGTGGCCCAGGTTTTCTACCCCGGGCTGCCGTCGCACCCGCAGCACGAAATCGCCAGGAGGCAGATGCCGGGCGGATTTGGCGGCATGCTCAGCTTTGTTCTCCACGGCGGCTACGAGCAGGTCAAAGAATTTCTTCCTCGCATGAAGTTTGCCCATCGCGCCGCCAACCTGGGCGCCGTGGAAACCATTGTGGGCCCGCCGGCCACCACCAGCCACGTGGAAGTCAGCGCCGCCGACCGCGCCGCTATGGGCATTCCCGAAGCCCTGGTCCGCTACTCGGTGGGCATTGAGGACGTGGATGACCTCATCGCTGATCTCAGCCAGGCGCTGGCTTAGACCCTCAACTCAATCTCGACTTTGTTCGGGACTTGCACTCACACTTAGTGGAATCCGCCCATCTATGCGCTCCACCAACTCTCCCGGCGTCACCCAGAGGGGCTTGCAGCCCCGAAGGGTCTGGCGTGCACTGAGAAGGGGCCACCCGCAAGATGCTTCGGGCCTGATGGCCCTCAGCATGACGCGGGCTGAAGGAACGTCATGCCGGTCTCAACGGCCCTGCACGAGTCGTCTTGTCCTCCACTACAATGGCCCAAACGCATGTACTTCCTTTACACCCTAGGCTTGGCGCTTTGGCTGCTGCTGGGGACGCCCGTCTGGCTGTGGCAAATGGTGCGGCACGGCAAGCATCGCGCGGGTCTTTGGGCACGCCTGGGAAAGGTGCCCGAGCAGTTGCGCCACCATCGCAAGGCGCCGATTTTTTGGGTGCATGCGGTCTCAGTAGGCGAGGTGCTGGCGGTCAGCAGCCTGGTTGGCGCGCTGCGCACCCGCCACCCGCGGGCCCGCATCGTGGTTTCCACCGTGACGGATACTGGCCAATCGCTGGCCCGC
>DATJFA010000069.1:0-8542 GCA_035496015.1 Terriglobales bacterium
GACTTGCGCGAGTTCGGCCGCTTGATGGGCGACTCACACCTCAGCCTGCGATGCGACTATGAAGTGAGCTGCCCCGAGCTGGATGTGCTGGTGGAGTTGGCTGGCAAGCAGAAGGGCGTCTTCGGCGCCCGCATGACCGGCGGCGGCTTTGGCGGCTGCACCATCAACCTCGTAGAGAAGGGGCAAGTGGAGGCGTTTCGCAAGGCGGTTTCACAGGGCTATCTGGAGGCCGCGGGAAGGGCGGCGAAGATTTACGTCTCCGAGGCGGCGGCGGGGGCGGGAGAAGTGGAGTAAGGTTTCAAGGTTTCAAGGTTTCAAAGTTTCGCAGGTTTCAGGTTTCGTGTGGTCCTGCACCGCAAACGCATTGCCAGCGGCGGCTCAAAGGTGCGACCCAGAGCCACCCTTTCCCTCTGTCATCTTGAGCGGAGCAGGCCGGTTCGCTTGCGAACTGGCCTGCGCAGTCGAAAGACCCCGCGTTGGCATGCCCGACGCTGCTGTTCCAGGGAGTTCTCTAAAACACTTCAGTATCCCGCAGCGCGCGCCTACGCATGCGCCTGCGCTGGCTGCTGATATCCGCCTTCCCGGCTGGCGGAAATGCGCTGATATTCCTCACCCGCTTCCGACGGCAGCAGCACCCAGAGAGTGTAGACGGCCAGAGCTGTGCCGAAAGGGAAGTCCAACAGCATCAGAAAGCCCATAACCAGCGCCATCACCCGTCCCCAGGAGCGGACTTTGAGCAGGCCATACCCAGTAACGGCACGAGCGGCGGCAATGGCCAAAAACAGAATGCCTAAGCCCAAGAAGAGGATGGGAGCGAAGACCCGGGCCTGCGGCGACATGTTCCCGGGAGCGGCTCCGGCAGCCGCTCCCAGAGCGAACATAACCGCCGTGGGTATCACCCAAAACGCTGCCATCACGAACCAGAAAACAGCCAGCAAGTGAAGATGGGGAGCGACCCGGGTGCGAATCGCGATGGAACTTCTGACATCGGCTACGCTGCGCCCGCAGCTTGGGCAGGCCAGCTGATCCTGGACCAAAGGCGCTCCACAATGGTTGCAGTACATAGGCTGCCTCCGCAATAGTGTACGCGGAGGAAGGTTTCAAAGTTTCAAGTTTCAAAAGGTTTCAAGGTTTCGCAACCACTACCTTTTCCCCTGTCATCTTGAGCGGAGCAGGCCGGTTCGCTTGCGAACTGGCCTGCGCAGTCGAAAGACCCCGCGTCGGCATACGCCAAACGCCAGTTCCAGGGCGTTCTCTGTGGCATTCAAGGTTGCGCCCCGTCTCGAAACACAAGGTCCCTCGACTCGGGTTTTGTCTCGCAAACTCGACGCGCCCTCGCTCGGGATGACAGACCGATACGGATGCTTGCAACAAGGCTTGCGCAGCGGTCATTAACGCCCCGCGGCATGACGCCCGTCAAGACGAGACCAGCACGCGGTCCTGGGAGCCGCAAACGCGCACGCAATTGCGGCCACTGCGCCGGGAGAGGTACAGAGCCACATCGGCGGCGTGCAGCAGGAAGTGGGCGCCCAGCCCTTGCGTGCCCGCGCCCATTCCGCTGGCCCCAATGCTCACCGCAATGTTCAGCGGGACAGCCCCGGCGCTGACAGGTGTTTGGGTCACGCTGGCGCGCAGCCGTGTTACCACTGACGACAGATTTTCCGGGGCTATCTCCGGAATTATGACCAGAAATTCTTCCGCTCCGTAGCGGCCCACGGAATCGTAAGCGCGCAGGGAGGAACGCAGGCGCTGGGCAACTTCCTGCAGCACGGCGTCGCCCGCCTGGTGGCCCTGCAGGCGGTTGATCTCGCGCAAGTGGCAAAGATCAACTTTGAGGATGCCCAGGGCCTTCTTGGTGCGCAGGGCGCGCGCCAGTTCCCGGTCAAGCGTGGAGGCGATCATGTCGCGATTGAAAATCCCGGTGAGGGCGTCGTGCGTGGCGCCGAACTTCAGCGCTTTTTGCGCCCCGGCGAGCTGATGCTGCAGTTGCAGAATGCGCTGGCCGGCGCGCAGGCGCATTTGCAGTTCAGAGGCGCGGAAGGGCTCCTGCAGGCAGTCGTCGGCGCCGGCTTCCAGGGCAGCGGCTACTTCCGGCTTATCGCCTTTGCCGGTGAGCAGCAGGACGTAGGTACGAGCCGAGCGCCGCCGCTTGATTTTGCGGCACAGCCCCGGCCCGTCAAGCCCGCGCAGTTTCTGCCCCACCAGCGCCAGCGTGGAGCCACCGGGTTGACGCAGCAACTCCAGGGCGTGTTCGCCGTTGACAGCGGGCATGGCCGTGTAGGCCCAGTCCTTCAGCCACGTCAGCATGGCCAGGCGGCGCGCCTTGTCGCCTTCGGCCACGATGACCGGCCAACTCTCCTCTACAGTCTTTTCAGCCGCTGCGGGAGCGACACCTGCCTGATCCTCTATGGTTTCCATGCGAACCTCGGGCGCCCGATCCAGGAGGGCCCAAGGCTATTGTTCAATGGAGGGCGGCTGATTTAAGAGCACTGTTACTTTCGGATGGCGGAGGGAGCGTGCCAATCCGGGCAGCGTTTCATTTCGGAAAACCGCCTTTCACCCCAGTGGAATTGAGGCGGCAATGGCTGCTTCACGGGTGCGCGTCAGGGCCTGCAGGACCGGCGTTGTGATCAGCGTGGTCGCGATCGCCATAATCACCAGCATGGCGAACAGAGTGGGAGAGAGAACACCCAGATCCAGGCCTACGTTGAGCACAATCAATTCCATGAGGCCGCGGGTGTTCATCAGGATGCCAAGGGATGCGGCCTCGTCCCACGGCAGCCCGGTGAACCGCGCGGCAAGGCTGCCGCCCCCGAACTTCCCGAGGGAGGCCACCACGATGATCAGCAGGCAGATGAGCCAGTTGCTCCAACCGTGGACCAGCGAAATTTGCGTGCGCAGGCCGGTAAAGGCGAAAAACACGGGCAGGAAAAGCACAACCACCAGGTCTTCGAATTTTTCATTCACGTCGCGGGCCAGGGAGGAATCGTGGGGAATGACCGCTCCCACGAGAAATGCGCCAAACAAAGCATGAATGCCAATTCGCTGCGTGGCCAGCGCGGCCAGCAACAGCGCGGCGCAGACGATGACCACGGAATCCTTGCTGGTCTTGTCCTGCCAGGACTGGCGATGGGCAAACCAGACGGCAGCCGGCCGCAGCAGCACCAGGACGCCGGTGATGAAAGCGGCAGTTAACGTCAGGGTTAGAAGGACTTGGCCGGCATGGGCCCGGGCCAGGCTGACCACAAATGCGAACAGGCACCACGCGGTTACATCGTCCACCGCGGCGCAGGCCAGGGCTACCGTGCCCATCCGGCTCTTGTGCATCTGGCGATCGGTTAGAATGCGCGCCAGCACGGGAAATGCGGTAATGGACATGGCCACGGCGAGGAACAGAGCAAAAACCGTGAACGGCACATCGCGGGTGGAAAACAACGGATAGAGCCAGAGGGCTAGACCGCCGCCCAGCAGAAAAGGAGCAATGATGCTGGCGTGGGAGATCGCCACCGAACTGTGAGAACGGCCGCGCAGCAGGTCGGTGTCCAGTTCGAGTCCGACCAGAAACATATAGAGGATGACGCCAATCTGCGAAAGCACTGAAAGATACGGCGTAATGCTGGCGGGAAACAGGTAAGCGGTGAATCCGGGAGCGATGTGGCCCAGGAATGATGGTCCCAGCAGAATGCCGGCGATCATCTCTCCGATTACCTGCGGCTGGCTCATCTTGCGAAACACCGCGCCCAGGAGCCGGGCAAAAACCAGGATCACCACCAGAGAAAGCAGAACATGAGTGAGGACGCCGGGCGGCTGCGAAGGCGCGGGTACGCCAAACTTCAGCAGCCCCTCAGGTGCGGGCGCGTGCAGAAGTGCGCCTGCCGAGCAAACCAGCCAAAAAAGACCGGCGGCTGCGGCGATCATCAGGGCGTAGATGAGAGGAGTTCTTAAGTTGCGCAACGATGTACCCGAGCAATCGGACGGTGGCACGCCTTGGGCATTGATTGTACCCGCTGGCTGACCTCACGCCGGCGTGTATACTCAAAAATTGCAGCTCACAATCAGACAGAGAGATGGCTGGATGCAAGTGATGGTATGCGTGCCTGCGCGCGACCGTACTCGGGCCAGCGGCGTGACGGTGTCTGCAACCCGCCTTGTGAGCTGAGAATCTGAAATGGCGATGCCCCCCTTCCACCTGGTACTTCCGGTCGCTCTCCTGGCCGGTTTTGTGGGCGCCATGAGCGGAATGGGAGGAGGCATCATCCTGATCCCGGCGCTCACCCTGCTGGGCGTCGACATCAAGCACGCCATCGCCATCAGCATTCTTTCCGTAATTGCCACCTCCAGCGGCTCCGCTTCCGCCTACGTTCGCGACCACATCACCAACCTGAAAGTGGGCATGTTTCTGGAGATGTTCACCATAGTGGGCGCGCTGGCGGGAGCGGCCATCACTCTGGCCTCTTCGCCGCGCCCTCTTTACATTGCTTTTGGCGGCGTGCTGCTCGGGTCGTGGCTGGCGCTCCTGCTGGCCGGACATAAATCCTGGGAGAGCGCGGCCCCCCAGGACGGAATAACGCGCTGGCTGGAACTGGAAGGCAGCTATCCCGATCAGGTGCTGGGACACACCGTCCACTACAAAGCTCGCCGCGCTTACCTGGGCGCGCCGCTGATGTTCGGCGCCGGCATCATTGCAGGACTTTTGGGAATTGGCGCCGGGGCCGTGAAAGTTCTTATTCATGATCTGGTGATGGGATTGCCGCCCAAGGTGTCCACTACCACCAGCAATCTGATTATTGGCGTCACTGCCCTGGCCGGCACCAGCGTGTACCTGGCTGCCGGATTGATCCATCCAGGGTTGGCAGCGCCCGTCATTCTGGGCGTGGTGCTGGGGGCATTCCTGGGAACGCGGCTGCTGGTGCGCTTATCCAACCAGGCGGTGCGCAGCTTCTTTCTTCTGATCCTGGCGGTACTGGCTATAGAGATGATCGTCAGGGGGATTCGGGGCGCATGACGGCAAACACTTTGAGTTCTTCGCGGACCGTGGAGAGCGCTCAGGAATGGCGCCAGCTGGAAATGGATGTGCTGGTCGGCTACATCCTTCTTTGCGGTGTGCTGCTGAGCGTGGCGCTGATCGTCGCCGGACTGCTATGGAAATACATCCAGACGGGCGGCGTCCGCCTGGAGTACGAACTCGCGGGCATGAACCTGTTTCAGTTTGTTGTGTCGGAAATCCACCTGGCGGCGCTCGGCCATTTCCGCCCGCGCTTGCTGGTCAATATGGGCATTGTGGTCCTGATGCTGACGCCCTTCTTTCGCGTGCTGGCGTCGGTGGTGTATTTCCTGGTGGTGCTGAAGAACTGGAAGTACACCACGTTCACGCTCTTCGTTCTGCTGGTGCTGACCGGTAGCCTGTTTCTACGTTAGCGCCGCGGCCCCTAGCCTTAGCCGGGTGATTCGAGCTCCTCCGGGCGGGGCTGGACGATTTTCAAAACACAAGGTCCCTTCGGCAAATTCAGGGCAGGCTCTCGGCTCGCGCTGACAGATGAGGCGGCTTGACAAGAGCAACCCTCCGGGTCCAATATGGCGTCTTACGACATGTCGGTAAATGAGCTATGGAGACCTTCCCATTAACTGAACCGGTTTTGCTGGTGCTGCTGAGCCTGCTGGAGCAGCCGCGGCATGGCTATGCCATCCTGAAGGACGTTGAATCCATGAGCCGTGGCCGCGTGCTGCTCAGCACCGGGACTTTGTACGGCGCGCTGCAGCGCCTGCTCGGCGAGGGCTGGATCGAGCGCATCCAAGAAGAGGACACTCCGCGCGACCGGCGCACCTACAGGCTGACCGCCCGCGGGCGGCGCAACCTGCAAATGGAGATCGAGCGCATGCGCCACTTGACCAAGGTGGCGGCCCTGCGCATAGCCGGCAAGGAGGCGTGATCGTGGCGCTTACGGCTTACTGCTGGTTGTTATGCCTGTATCCGGTGAGCTATCGCGAGGAATTCGGCGAGGAGATGAAGTCCGTCTTCCGCGACGCACGTAACGAAGTTCCACCAACGCTGATCGCCAAGATCAGCTTCTACGCGCGCGAATTTTCGGGGCTTTTATCGGGGGCGCTGCGGGCGCACTTTGATCGTTTGTTCGGCCCTGCCCTTTCCTTTCGGAGATTCTATATGCAACCCCAATTTCGTTTTCCTCGCTCCACCGTGTTCCTGATGCTGGTGATTTTCGCCGGTACCATCCTCACTATCGCGGAGGCCAGCAAGATTGCCGGCGACACGCGCGGCTGGAGTGGAGTCTGGCCGTCTTTGGGATCGGTTCTGGTATTCATGCTGGTGACGATGTGCGCCGCTGCCGCCATCGTCTGGGGGATCCTGCACACCCTGCGGCGTAGCGGCGTGCATCGCCTGGAAAACGTGCAAAGCTGGATCGATTCAGTCAAGTCGAATGGGATATGACGGAGTATGCAGCGACCTCCGCACCGGTCCAGGGTCGGCCCCCATGGCGCGTATGGCGCCTCTGCAAATGGCTCATCATGTTACTGGCGTTGCTTGTTCATTCCACCATCGAAAATTGATATACAGCGCCAGCGGAATGGCGACCTCCCCTCAGTGCATTTCCGACCGCGTGGCCTGATCGAAGCTGAACTCGGTGGCGCCTTCTGCCAGCGTGCGTAACACCTCCTTCACCTGGTATTGCGGAATGACCACCGTGAACTCCAGCAAGGCCACGTCAGAACTGCGCATCTGCTGCACACGCGCATAAACGCTTTGCAATCCGTCCACTACGAATGAAGAGCCGTCTTTCCCTGCCAAGGTCAACGTAAGATTCGCTTTATCGCTCATGATTCCGTCTCCTGGGTTAAAAAAACCAGAACATGAACAGCCGGGCGTGGGGCGGCGAACCGCGAATCACGCCTAAGAAGGAGCAGGGATTAGCTGAGGGGAGGAGGCCGGTTCGAGAGGGGGAATTCAACCGGCGAAGGAGAGTAGGTTACCTGGTTAAGGCCCCCAGACCGCCGCGCACAACGAGGAACTCGGAGGATCAGCGAGACGTCGCTCTGGGGAACGGTCCAGTCGAAACTGGGCGAATCCAGGCAGGGCTGCCGGGCGTGATTCCCTAAGGAAGCCGCCGTATGCTGCCCGGCGGAGGCGAGCACACCCACGGGGGCGTGCAGCGCAACGAACACCATCAGGGCAAGCGCAAAGGCCCCCACGGCAAACCGGAACCAGCGAAGGCGGCGGTGGCTCAATGGGCGCAAGCAGTTTGTGTCCTGTTCTGTTGGACGATTATATCGCCAATTTGGTAGCCAGGATTTTCCCCTGCCTGCTTGGCCCAGGTAGTTAGCGCGCAGGCCGCCGGACCACTTTGATCTCGAACAGTTTCGGCCACAGCTTTCCGGTCACGAACAGCCGGTCGAGCCTGGAATCGTAAGCGATGCCGTTGAGCACGGCGTCCGGCTCGGAAAGCTGGCTCTTGTCCATCAGGCCGCTCAGGTCAATCCATCCCAGCACCCTGCCGCTGCGTGGAGAAATGCGCGCAATCCGGTCGGTGTGCCACACGTTGGCGTAGATTTCGCCGCGAACGTATTCCAACTCGTTGAGATCCGGCACCGGGTGGCCATTCTTATCCACCACGGCGAGCCGTCGAATTTCACGAAAGGTGCGCGGATCGAGAAAACGCAGGACCGGAGACCCGTCGCTCAGAATCAGGCTCCTGCCGTCCTGGGTAAGTCCCCAGCCTTCGCCCGAATAGTGCAGCGTGCGCTGCAGGGCAAAACTGAAGCGATCGTAAACCAAGGCCGTGCCCGCCTTCCAGGTCAACTGCACCAGGCTGGCGCCCCAGTTGGTGAGTCCTTCTCCGAAGTACTCTGCCGGAAGCTCGTGATGCTGCAGCACCCGGCCTGTCCCCAGCTCCACCATGCGCAGCGAGGAGCGGCCGTTCAGCCCCGTACTTTCGTAAAGATGACCATCCACATAGACCAGCCCTTGCGTGAACGCGTTGGGATCATGAGGATATGCGTGGACAATCTGATAGCCGTCTGCGGCCGGTGAAACTGGCGCTTCGGCGGCGAGCGTTATTCCGCCAGCACCCAACCATGCAGCCAGGAGAATGTAGCGCAGCAACATGCGGAGTGGGCACGAGAGGTGGCGGGCAATTATGGCATCCCGCTGGTCAAAAGCGAAAAGAGTCAAAGCCAGAAATTGCCCAGCAGGTGGTTCCACTGGCCGGCAAAAGACAGCAGGCGTTGCTGGGCGGCTTCGGTGCTTTCGCCCGGGCGCAGCGGCGTATTGATGCGCACCAGTACGCTGTCGGCGCGGTTGAAGCGAAGGGAATCAAGAGTCAGGTAAAAGTCCGCCCGGTTCAGGCTGGCTACGCCCCGGCCATGCGCCCAAAACCAGAACAGGACGAGCTGGCGTTCCCCATCTTTCGTGACAAGATAACGATTGGCGGTGAAGCCCGGCTCTCCGGGAAGGGAAAACGTGGATGTCCCGGAATTGGCCACTGACCAGCCGGAGCCGAGCAGGCAGTCCGTAGGAACGTGGCTGGCC
>DATJFA010000070.1:0-2088 GCA_035496015.1 Terriglobales bacterium
AGAATGAGATCGGCTATGAAATCCACCATGGTCGAGGCCGCTCTGCGCAGGAACCGGCTGACGCTCGCTTTCCTGCTGGTGGTGCTTCCGCTGGCGTGCTGGATCTGGATCATCATAATGGCGCGGGACATGTACGGCTCCATGACGGGAGCTTCCGCCTGGATGATGACCTCGCACTGGGACGTGCCGCGCCTGGTGCTGCTGTGGGCGATGTGGGCGGCGATGATGGCGGCCATGATGCTGCCTTCCGCCACCCCGTTCGTGCTGCTATATGCGGGAGCAGTCCGCAATCGGGCCGAGAGCCGGTCTCCCGCCGCGACCATCTACGCGCTGGCAGGCGGATACGTTCTGGTGTGGGCCGGATTCAGTGTGGGCGCCACGTTGCTGCAGTGGCTGTTGGCGAAACTGCTCGTGCTGACGCCTATGATGGAGCCCACCTCGCCTTGGGCAGCGCCGCTGCTGCTGATGATTGCAGGTCTCTATCAGCTGACACCGTTAAAGCAGGCCTGTTTACGCTCGTGCCGCTCTCCCATCGGGTTTCTCGGCACGCGCTGGCGCACGGGAACGGCAGGCTCCTTCCGGATGGGAGTTGAGAACGGGGTCTACTGCGTGGGTTGCTGCTGGGCGCTTATGCTGCTGCTGTTCGCCGGAGGCGTAATGAACCTGTGGGTCATCCTCACGCTGACCGCGTGGGTTGCCATCGAAAAGCTGGCGCCTTTTGGCCGAGAAAGCGCCCGGGTGAGCGGCGCCATGCTGCTGGGCGCCGCCGCCTGGATGCTGCTCAAGCCGCTCATGCCGCTGTTGCGCTGACGGTCAGGCTGCGGCGTTGTTCCAGTCGAAGTCGTAGAGGATCCAGTTGGTCTTGTTGAAGGAGAGGTCCAGTGGCCCGGCCTTGGCATGGAACGTTCCCTGCCCGCACTCGCCGCGTTTCCAGATGAAGCCGTCCGGCAGATCAACGTAGGCAAGGTGTTCCTCACCTGTCACCGGATTCTTGAAGGTATCGCCGGTTGCTTCAGCCAGACCTTCAACCCGGAACACGCTTTTCAGCCCATCTCCGTCAATAGTGATCTTCGCCTTTTCCAGGCCGACGACTTGAAAAGACGGTCCCAGAAGCTCCCAGGGAAGTCCGCCCAGTTTGCCGGTGCAGATCTGCGCCAAGGCTTCGACCTGCTGGTCCGTGGCGGAGGGTTCCACCACGAAGACGCACTTGCCATTGCCTTCGTGAATGGCTTTCGGCCATAACACGATGGCGGCGCACTTCACGCCGTTCAGGCTAACGTTGCCGCAGGCGCCGTCGGAAATGTCCATGCCTACCAGAGCGCGGCAACTGCCGTCCTTGGAATTGGGAAAGCCTCCGAAGTTGCACCCGCAGCCGAAGTCGCAGTTGCAGAACTCATAGCCTTTGCCGCGTAAACGCCATTGCGTCTGAGTAGCTGTTGCCATGTGCCAATCCCTCACCGGGTAAAGCGCTGGAGCCTCTGCAGTGCAGTCTAAAGACACGGCGTATCTATGTAAATGCCTTAGCCTGGTAATGCACCATTGCCGGACGGCTCCTCCGCCGCACACCGACCGCGCAAAAGATTATGCGGACGCAGGATACGTTCTGTGAAGCGAATCTCGATGCGCATTTCTCGCAAATTGAATCAGCTCCTGGTTAAAGCGTCTGGGCTCCTCCAGAAAGGAAGTATGACCGACGCCTTCATACCAGGAAATCTCCGCTGTCCTGCAATGATCCGCGATGAACTCACTCATTGCAGGCAGAACTACGGTGTCGCACCGCCCTTGGGTCACCAAAACCGGGATTTCAATGTTCTGCAGCACCTGCCCGAAGTCAAGTTCCCGTTGAATCAGGAAACCGCGAATTTTGGGATGCACGACCATGTTCGAGGCCAGCATGAGTTCGAAGTCATCCTGCGGAATCGGCTTGACGCAGCAAGCGCGCAGGAACCGGCGGATGGCAGCGATGCTGGCCGGTAAGTCTTCCCTGCACGCAGTGGGGGCATGGTCCAGGAACCCGGGGCCAATCAGCGAACCGAATGCTTTCGGCCCCAGCACAACCGCCCCGGCGACGAAATGAATCCCTGCGAT
>DATJFA010000071.1:0-6801 GCA_035496015.1 Terriglobales bacterium
AAGCGGTGATTCCGCGGATCGCGGAAAAGGTTAGGGTTCTGGTTGCGTTGGTTGGTAACCGGCTGCACCAGCGTCTTAAGCTGTGTGACATGGATGCCATCGCTGGTGGTTCCCAGCACGATATAGCTGGTGGGCGTATCGTAATCGCGAGTAAACGCGAGGTAGAGCAGGTCGGGATGCTTCGAGTCGGCGTGCTCCAGCACCGTGGGCCAGCGAGCATTGGTCAGCAGCGGGTTCTGCTCGTACTTGGTCCAGTTCAGCAGGTCGTTGCTGCGGGCCAGGCCAAAGCCGCCGCCTTCATTCAAGCCGTACCAGCCCCAGTAGCGAAAACCGCCGCGTTTCCATTCCAGCACGCTCATGGTGTGAGGGAATTCCTTGCCTTCCCAGGGCTGGGCATCGGGCAGAACGTGTCGAGGCGTAGTGAGTTTCAAATATGGAATGCCGGCGGTCGCGGGCTTCTCCTGCTGGGCGGCACACAAGCCGGCCAGCAGCAAAAGAGATGCAACCATCAGGTGACCGACGGAACTGTCGAATCTTGGTCTGCGCATCGTTTTCGACTCTCCTCGAACGACGGAAACAGCTAAATTGCGGACTCAGCTATCTCTTTCCTGGTCCGAATAGTTGCATTGCTAATGAGAGGTTTTGCCCAGAAGCCGACGCTCAGCACGCACCCGAACGTGACATACAAGAACGACATACCTACGCGTAAGCCAAACACGTCGCCGAGGCGACCGATGATGAGAGGCACGACCGCGCCTCCCATGATCCCGGTGCAGAGAATGCCGGCGAACGATCCGTGGTATTCGGCCACAGAGTTCAAGCCGAGCGATACCAGGACGGGCCACATGATGGAGGCGAACAACCCGATCATGGGGAAAGCCACCACCGATATGCGGGCGGGGCTGAACAGTGCAACCGTCAGGCAGATGATCGCCGCCGCGGCAAAGCCGATAAGGACGCGGCGGCTGTCGAACAGTTTGAGCAGCCCCATGCCAATGAAACAGCCGGCAGTCAACAGTCCCCAAAACCAGGAGACCGCAGCCGCCCCGGTGGTGTGCGGGTCGAAGCCGTGATATTGCGAGAGGAACTTGGAGATCCAATCCGCAGTGCCCTGCTCCGAGCCCACGTAGGCGAAGACACAGCCAAAAAAGAGCCACACCATGGGATTGCGCAGCAGCTTGCGGTACATGTCCAGGGTACCGGCTTGCTCCTCTTCAGTGCGTTTGACCTGGGGAAAGCGCGAGAGCCAGACCACAGCGGTCATGACAACCGTGCAAGCCGCGAAAATCCAGTAGATGGACACCCATGGAAGGTTGCGCGGAGTAACACCACCCAGCAAGCGCAGCAGCCAGTTCTGGCCCGTCGTGGGCATCCCGAGGTTCTGCACCAGATAGGAGTAAACTCGTGGGCTGATAAATGAAGCCAGGCCGAAGACTAACTGGGCAAAAGCCGAGTTGAAAGCAAAGTGCTCTTCCCCGCCGGCCACCCGCAGCAAGGGATTGATCACCACCTGCAGAGTCGCCATCCCGGCGCCCATCAGGAACAGCGAAAACACCGCTACTTCGTAAGCCGGAAATAGCGCAAAACACGCCGAACCTACTGTGCTGGCCAAAAAAGCCGCAACCATCACCGGCTTATCGTGGAAGCGCTCCACCAGGAAACCAGCGGGAATAGACATCACGCCATAGGCGATAAAGAAGGAAAAAGGCAGTACGGCGGCGGCGGTGAGGCTTACGCGGAAGCTGTTGATGATGTCAGGGACAATGGGACCCAGAATATTGGTGAGAAACGACATCACGAAGAAGATGAGCAAGACCAAGCCGACCAGGTAGCGATTCCGTGTCATGAAAAGTCTCTTCGGCTACTCCGTGGTAGTGATTTTTCTTGCTAACTCAAACACGCCAGGTTCGCGTCCAGTGACGACGGCCAACGCCAAAGTGATCATTTGAACCGGCAGGATTTCCAGGATCGGGCGCACGATGTCGGGTGCAGCTTCCAGTTGAAACGCAGGCACATCACTATGGTTTCCGACCAGTTGCGCCCTTCCGCCCTGCGCGCGGATATCGCCTTGAAGACGGGTGTTAAATTGCACGGTCCTCTTGTCCCCCGCAAACACCAGCACGAAGGTGTCTTCCCCAAGCATTTCCAGGGGTCCGTGGCGAAAAGCAGCACTGCTCATGCCTTCGGCGTGCACGTGGTCCGCCTCCTTGATGATGAGGGCACCGGTGCCGACCGCGGCTAATGAACTGCCCCGCCCTACCAGAAATAAATGACGCACTTCCTGCAGCATTTCAGCCAGGCTCGACACATAGTCTTCCCAATGTGCCAGATAGGAGGCAGCTGCAGTGGCGGCATCGTGGAAGCGGCGGCAGGTTTGCCTTGGGTCGCATCCGCACATCAGGTCGGCCAGCCATTGTAAGGCTTGAAGCGCGGCCACATAGGTTTTACAGGAAACAGAAAATTCCTCTCCGGCGGCAGTAATAATGGCGGCTTCAGCATTTTCGGCAAGCGGGCTTTCCGCGGTATTCGTGACCGCTATGAGCGCGCTTCGTCGGCGGTTGACCTCCAGCAGGCGGATGATCTCCGCGCTCTGTCCGGACTGGGACACGGCCACAACCAGCGTCTGCTGATCGAAGAAACGAGCCTTATAATGCACCAGCTCGGAGCTCTCGACCATCAGGGCAGTAATACCGTGGTCCACAAGTTGGAGAGTGCAAGGATGGAGGGCGTGAAAGGACGAGCCCATGCCGGTAAGAACAATGCGATGAAACTCGCGGTGCTTTAACCGCACCATCAAACGTTCGAGGGCAGGAAATTCCCGCAAACACTCCAGGCTCTCGCGCAGGCGCTGGGGCTGCTCCAGGATGTCCTGAAGGTACTTGCCTCGGATTACTGACAATTCTGTCAGCAAAGTATGCTCCGGCTAAGGGACCCTGCGCTCATTGCCACTCCAGCACCGCACCGCCATAGGGCTGAAGCTCCATAGTCCAACTGGAGCCGCGCAATTGAATGGAGGATGTTCCCGCGGGTGCGAGCTGATGCAGCGATTTCAACGGCAGGGTAGTAACAATAGTCACCCTCTGCGCCTGCGGCGAGTGGTTGGCCAACACCGCGTAGCCGCGCCCGTTGCCGTTAAGAGCCCGCACTTCCACCGACGGCTGATCGCTGCGGAAAGCGGGCCGCACTCCCGCCCAATCAGCGAATGCCTTGTAAATGCGATACGTGGACTCCGGTTTATCGAAGGCGCCGGGCACGGCAGCCAGGTAGCTCTCCAGGGGATAAGCACAGAGCAGAGTCTTGCCCTTGGCTAATGTATTGGCGACCAGAGCGGGCCGGCCATCCTGGTCCACGGCAATGACCTTTCCACCGTTCACCTGCAGGATGGCGGCCCAATGCCGAGGATCGTTTGGAACCGAAGGGTAGTGGAAAGTGTCGCCAGGCTTGAGATCGGCAAAAGGCGCAACCACCCTCAGGGTGACATCGGAGACGGGAACATGATCCACCAGGCGCGCTCCAAAGAGTTGCTCCATTTCCGGGATGGCGGCATCGGCGCTGACAGAAGCATAGAGCGCCCCTCCTTGCGAGACATATTGCCGCGCCTTCTCCCAGAAATCCGTGTGCACATGTACCAGCATCGCGTCTGTGCTGGTCAGAGGCGAAGGCAGCAATACCATGGAACGCTTCTGCCAGTCGCTGTATTCCCTAGGCAGGTCAGCCTTCAGCCCGGCTTGGCGCGCCAGCACAAAACCGGAGAGCCAGGCGCCCGTCAGCCAGGAGTTGTCGTCGCTCGTGTTAGGAGGCTGCTGTCCGGCCACCGCCATGCCCTCATTGGTCGAAACGTAAGGAATGGCTTCCGGACCGGTCAAGCCAAAGCGGGAAAAATCCCCATGCGGCTTCGACCATTCGTTGGGAACGATGATTCCAGCTTCGGCCGGCGCGGGTTCAATTCCGGTCAGATCCAACTGCGCCGCGATTTGCGAGAACTTACGAAACTCAACTCCCTGCGGGCGATCCTTGCGGTCCCAGGTAGTCAGCCCAAACTGAGTTTCGTGCGGTGACCGCAGGTACGGAACCTTCCGGTATTGCTCCGGCGCGGCATCGGTGAAGCACCATAGAAGAAAACCGTTCGCCCCCGCGCCCAGGGAGGAATACATGCTGACGCGATCAAAGGCGGCCACCGCTTCCGGCGTGTACTGCGCCGACGAAGCCCCCATTTCCTGGATCATGGTGGAACGTCCGGCGCCGCCAGAGAGCGCGGTCTCAAATGCGGCTCCGTAGGTGCCGCGCTCTGACAGCATGGCGTCAGGAAAAAGCTGGGGAGCGTAGATGGTGTAAGGGTGAACACTGAAGAAATCCACTTCGTCGCGCAGGTTGTCCGGGCGGAACGGCCCGTGCCCTACATCCTCCATGCTGACTCCGACCACGATGGGGTGCATGCGGTCATAGCGGCGAATGGCCCCGGCGATCAGGCGGGTCCAGTTGATGGCCATGGCGTCTGTGGTGCCCTGCACGATCCAGAAGGGTGGCTCGTCTGTGAGGTCCCAGCCCAGGATGGCGCTCTCGTTAGCGTAACGGCGAGCGAGTTCGGCAGCGTGATTGGTTTCCAGCCACAGCATCTCCGGATCGCTTTGCGGATTGCGCCCGTGCCGCCAGGAAAGGTCCCAATAGGCCTCGCCCACCTCGCCGCCAATGAACAAGCTGGGGTGCAGATAAATGTGGTAGCGCCGAGCGAGAGAAACCAGGTAATCCAGCTGCTGGAACGCCTCCGGGTTGTAGTCGCCGGGCCGGGGCTCAAACCACGCCCACATGAGATCAAGGCGCACTGTGTTGAAGCCCAGATCGCGCATTTTGGCGAAATCGGCTTCGATGTCCTTGGGATCCCACTGCAGCGGCCATTGCATGGCGGCCTTGGCCGGCACCCAGTGCGCGCCCACCGGTAAGAAGCGCTTTCCATTACGGGAGAAGTAATTTCCGTCCAGGCGCACTGGCGACAGTGGCGCCTGGCTCGTGCCTGACGCTCCTAGCGGCGCCGAAAGAGGAGCAGAGGTGGAATAGCCAGGGCCGTTGTTTGCCGGCTGCCCTGCTGCCTGCAGCTGTGCAGGCAGGAACGCAACCGAAAAGCATCCGACGGCCAGCCAGCGACAAATGCTCATCTTCATGGCGCTCCCTGTTTCCGGCTGCTCAGAACGTGTATTTCAATGCGACCTGCAGCTGGCGCGAGCTGTGTACTGTGCTGGATATGGAACCAGCAGTACCGGTCACATCCACGGCATTGTAGGGAAGGCCAAACTCCGGAGTGTTGAACAGGTTGAACGCTTCGCCGCGCAGCTGCAGGTTCTGGTTCTCCTTTATCTGGAAGTTCTTGAACACGGAGAAATCCACGTTGTACTGGGCCGGCCCCCTCAGCATGCCACGCGAGGCATTGCCGAACAGCGTGGCAAACGTCTGCCCCGGCGCCACCGGCGGAACTGCAAATGCCGCCGGGTTGTACCAGCAGGAAATAGTTTGCTGGTTCGACGGACAGCCAGCGCTTGTGGCATTGGAGAAATTGTAGGGATCGCCCACCAAGTCGGGCCGCGCGCCTCCGCTTCCTGTGTTGGTTGGGTCGAAGGAAAGTATCGGCGTAAAAGCTTGCCCGGAGTACATGGCGATGATGCCGTTCAATTGCCAACCGCCCACCAGCCAGCGGGTTGCGCCCTGCCCGGTGGCATACCTCTTCCCGGGACCGAAGGGCAATTCATATGACCAGGCGGAAGTGAACTGATGGCGGAAGTCCGGCGGATTATTGCCCCGCTCGGCTTTACGATTGTAGGTGTTCTGCGGTTCCTCCGCTTCGTCTTCCGTGACCTGACCGATGGTGTGCTGGTAGGTGTAGGCGCTGAGCATGCTCCAATCGCGCGCAAACCGCTTTTCGAACTTGAGCTGCAAGCCGTGGGAGATGGAGCCGGCCTGGTTCTGCATGGTGCGGATGGCGGAAATGTTCGGCACCGTATTGAAGTAGGGACGCCCGAGATTGCCAGTCGGATCGGAGAAGTTGGAATCCAGAGGCGCCCCGGGCTGATTAAGGTTGCTGAGTGTCGACAGTTTCACGCCATGTGTTCCGACGTAGGCCACCTGCAGCACCGCGGTATTCGACAGCGAGCGCTCCACATTCAGGTTCCACTCCTCAATGTAGCTGGTGCGGTTGTTGAAGAGCGCCGCACTGGCCCGCCCGGAAGGATTGGCCAGCGTGGGATAAACGGGCGCGGGCAGGCCGGTGGAAAGCCGAGTGGTGCTGGAAGTGACTGCATTCGATGGGTTGTTGGTTACGTTCTGGCTGAAGAACACGCCGGTAGGGTTATAGGCGAGTTCGGCGTCGTTCTGGTCGGCTTGCACATCGTAAAAAATGCCGAAGCCCCCGCGTACCACTGTCTTCTCGCTACCCGGAGTCCAGGCAAAGCCTAACCGCGGGCCGAAGTTGTTCTTGTCGGTGACCACGTTTCCGGAAGCGCTCACTCCCGGCATGCCGGGTGCAACAAACTGGCCCGTTGCGAAATCGAAATTGGCCAGGCGATTGTGCTGCTCCACCATGGGCGTAAACAGGTCGTACCGGAGTCCCAGGTTCAGCGTTAGTCTCGAACTGACACGGAAGTCATCCATCAAGTACGTGCTGAACTCCCACCAGCGCATCCCGAACGTGCCCTTCTGCCCATCGCGGAATGCGGAACTGGGATAGCCGAGCAGGAAGCTGGCCACATCGCTGCCGCCTGAACCGTCGGTCAGATTCTCCGTCATCAACGGATCGAAGTAGAAATCGCCGCG
>DATJFA010000072.1:0-2927 GCA_035496015.1 Terriglobales bacterium
TGCATCGGTCAGAATCATACCAAAGCTAGGCATTCGGCGCCAGCGGGCTATCCTATGTGTCGGCGCAAAATGATAATGTCCTATTTGCGCAAAGTAGAAATGTCCTATTGACACCCTCCAGGCTGGGGAGGTGCAAGAAGGACTACTACTGATGACACAAGCCGAACGGGACCGCTTGGTGGCCCTGAAGAAGGCGAAGAAGAAGCTGATCACGCAGAAGGAGGCAGCCGAGGAACTAGGGATCACGGAAAGGCACGTAAGGCGTCTGCTGCGAGAGCTGAAACGGCGAGGCGATAAAATCGTTGCGCACGGGCTGCGGGGACTTCCCTCCAATCGCAAGATCAGTGGCGACACCGAACAGGAGGCGGTAAGGATTCTGGCGCAGCCGGTGTACCGAGGATTTGGGCCGACGCTGGCTGCGGAATACCTAGCCAAGAAACACGACATCGAGGCGAGTCGGGAGACGGTGCGGCAGTGGATGATGGGGGCCAAGCTGTGGCGCGCGCGGAAGCAGCACGTGGAGAAGATCCACGAATGGCGACCGCGGCGTAGCCGTTTTGGTGAGCTGGTGCAGTGGGACACCAGCGACCACGATTGGCTGGAAGGACGCGGGGAGAAAATGTTGTTGATCAACATGATCGACGATGCGACCGGCCGGTGGTTCGCACGCTTTGTGACCAGCGACTCGACGGTGGAAAACATGAACCTGCTGGAGAGCTACGTGAAAAAGCACGGACGGCCGGTGGCTTACTACACCGACAAAGCGGCGCTGTTTCAAACCGCTGTGAAAACGAAACGGGACGAGAGTAGAGCAGGAAAAGACCGCATCGAGTTGCCACCGACGCAGATCGGCCGCGCGTTGCAGGAGCTAGGAATTACCTGGATACCGGCGCACAGTCCGCAAGCGAAAGGGAGGGTGGAGCGTGGATTTTTGACGGCCCAGGACCGGCTGGTGAAGGAAATGCGCGTGGCGGAAGTGACGACCTTGGAGCAAGCCAACCACTACCTGGAAACCGAGTTTCTGCCCTGGGTCAATGCCACGCTGGCTGTGGCACCGGCCCATGCCGACGACGCCCACCGGCCGCTGGAGAAACATCACGACCTGGCAGCAATTCTCAGCCATGTGGAAAGCCGCCAAGTGAACAACGATTACACGATCCAGGTGGATACGAAGATCTACCAGATTGCGCGCCAGGACGTCCGCACTGGACTGCGGGGTGGCACTGTGCGGGTCGAGAAGCGGCGGGATGGTTCTGTCGCCGTACGATTCAGTGATCGGTATGTTGGCATTACCGAGTGTGCACAGCGGCCCAAAGTCGCACCCCGCAAGGCGGCCAAGACGAAAGCCAAGGCGAAGCCGGGGAAGCGGAGCGAGTGGAACAAAACTTTCGATCTGAAGAAGGCACCCAAGATCTGGCAGGCCGCCCGAGGTTCTGGCGCTCGGCCTGAGGAATCTCTATGAGGGCACGCACACGACCACCGAAGGGGCGCGAACTCAAAAGGCGCCCGGTACTTGTCGGCGGGAGCAACTGGATGGAGCAGCCGCGTGTGGCAGAGAGCACCGGCAACCACACAGGGCGCGCGCGGGGGGACTCACAGCAAAGGGTCGGGTATGAGGCGCGCAGGAAAAGCATCGGCCAGCGCGGTACGGGCGCGGGTGAGGGTGCGCTGCAAATAGTCTGCGGGCACCGCGTGGTGCCGTGGAAAACCGGGGCTGCCCTGCTGGAGGATGGTTTTCACCACGGCGGCGGGGAGACCGGAGCGCAGCAGTTCTTGGGCGATCCAAAGGTCGGCGATGCTCCAATCCGGATGGGGAAAACGTTGCGGGATGCGAAGGCGTTGCAGCCAACTTTGATAGACGGCGGCAGCGCCCGGCACCGCGCCGGCTGGAGGCATGGGCACGGGGCGTGCAGGGTCCTGCAGCGGCCGCCTGAGCGGCGCCGAGAAGAACGTCCGCGAGCGCCAGCCAGACTGCAGCAACGAGTGGCTGTCGCGGGCCAAGCCCGGCGTGGCGTGGCGGAGCTTCACCCAAGGAGCCAACCCGCCTGGCAGACGGCGGCCTGGTTTTTGATTGGTGAATCCTGCCAGCCGGCCCACATGGCGCCAGTCGGTGCTGGCGGGGTCGCCGTGATACCGGCGCGCCAACTCGCGGCCGATGGCGCTGGCTACGGCGGGCAGCAGCGGTTGTGTGCTCACGTGCACCCAGGCCTGGAGGTGACCGGGACTGGTTTCCATGACGACGCAGGGCTGATGACCCTGGGCGCACATGACATCGAGTACGCCGGGCTCGGCTTGATCCAGATCGATCAGAATATAGCCGGCGTTGCAGCGACCGGCGTAAGGTTGAAAGTACACGTCATAGCCCTCGCGGTTGCGCGCGCGCAGAAATTTCACGATCGCTTCCTGCCCGAGCTGAGGGGCCGTCCACAAGCGCGAGCCCGGGAACGATCTGCGGCTGCGATGGTGAATCAGGCGGATGAGATAACGTGCGCACGGCATGGCTGCGAGCTGGCGGTGGATGGCTTGCAGCGAAAGCCACAATCCGCGATCCGACATGGATGGTGGTGCCTCCTGGGTTGGGTCACGTCGGCTGCGGAATCGGCCCAGAACGCAAAGTTCGCCCCATACGGGGAAACTCTCCAAGCGACCGCAAGGACAGCACGGATTTTAAATCGCCCCAAGAGAGTTTGCGACGATGCTCTGCCAGCCAACTCCGCAGCCTCCGCTTTTATCCCGCCCGGAGCGCGCTTACCCGGCGGGCACAATCAACCTACCATGGCTTGGAAAATGGGCTATGGAAAAGAGGACATTTCTACTTTGCAGAGAATAGGACATTTCTATTTTGCGTTGACAGGCGGTTCGGCGCGCGCAGCCTACCCCAGACCCGCGTTTTCAGCCAGAAACCGCGCCACCGCGGCGAAGCCGTC
>DATJFA010000073.1:0-2816 GCA_035496015.1 Terriglobales bacterium
CTTTTTGTTTCCTCCTGGCGTTCCAGGGAGTTCTCACACGGGTCGCTGGCGCCGGCTGTCAATCCCTTCCCGGTCTCGTAGAGACCGGATGAAAGTAGCCCGCCAGTTCACTGGCGGGAATCGGCGCAAATCGAAGCCGAGCCCCGTAGGGACGAATGAAGTTACAAAACCTGAGCTCCGGAATTGCGCGCATTTTACCTTTTTATGTTTCTCAGCGCCCATCTTGCCTGCTCGGCCACAACCGCGTCCGGATCCGAACTCAATCTTTGCAGCGTCGCGGCAAATTTGGGGTGCCTGCTGTTGCCCATGGCTATCACCGCGTTCCGCCGAAGGCCCGAGAGCTTGGCGCGCCGCACCGGCGACCCCCGGAACGTTTCCGCGAAATGCGAAGCGTTCATCTCCGCCAGCCACTCCAGCGCCGGGTTCACCAGCTCCGGCCGCGGCTGCAGCTCAGGCTCTGCGCCGGCTGGTGCTTTCCGGTTCCACGGACACACGTCCTGGCAAATATCGCAGCCAAACACGTGCCGCCCCATGCCGGCGCGCATTTCCTCAGGGATGCCTCCGCGCTTCTCAATAGTGAGATAGGAAATGCAGCGGTTGGAATCGAGCTGGTAGGGCGCGGTGAGCGCCTGCGTAGGGCAGGCCTCAATGCAGCGCGTGCAGCTTCCGCACCGGTCCGGCGCGGGCAAGTCGGGCGCCAGTTCCAGCGAGGTCAGGATCACCCCCAGGAAAAGCCAGGAGCCCAGCCGCTGATTGATGATGCAGGTATTCTTGCCCATCCACCCAACGCCGGCGTACTTGGCGTAAACCCGCTCCACCAGCGGCCCTGTGTCCACATACAACCGCGTTCGGATTTCCGGTCTTTGGGTTTGCTGACCACTGCCCACTGCCCACTGCCCACTGATTTTCGCCTCAACCTGCTTCAGCTTCTTCATTACCACGTTGTGGTAGTCGCGCCGGCTCCAGGCATAGCGCGAAATCCACCCGCGCTCCGGCTGCTGCAGTTGCGTGGAATAGGGCTCATCGCTGTTGTAATTGAGCGCGCACACCACCACGCTGCGGGCCCACGGCGCCACCGCGCCCGGCGAAGCGCGCTTCAGCCGGCCCTGTTCGTCGCGCGCCTGCAGATAGGCCATCTCACCGCCCCGGCCCTCAGCGATCCAGGTGGGAAAGTAGTCCAGCTCAGGAAACTCGCCCACGCCGGCAATTCCGGCCAACTCAAAGCCGGCCTCGGCGGCGGCTTCTTTGACCTGGCGGCTGAGTTCCGATGTGGGCGCGAACATGTCCTCATTTTCGCAGTTTTGCAGCTTGGCTGGCTCCCAGCCTGACCGGGCTTGCCCGACGATTAAAAAAGGTTTGCTAGTCAGCCAGTTAGCTAGCCAGCTAGTCAGCTGTTTCACATCACCGCGCCCTGTGATGCGCGGCACAGCCTTCTGTGCCAAAGCAGGGCATCTTGGACAGTTGCCCGCGCTGGGTGTCTGGGCCCAGTCACGGCTGCATACCCGAGGAGTGGCGCGATGATCAACCGCCGCGAACGTTACCGGCTGGACGTTGTCAAACCGCCCAAGCAGGACCCCCAGCAGCGCGTTTACAACTTCTTTGAGGTCTCCCAGGGCTATGCTCCGGAGATCGCCGTGGAGCAGGCCCAGCGCTGCCTCTATTGCGAGCATGCTCCGTGCATCAAAGCCTGCCCTTTGCACAACGACATTCCCGGAGCTCTCTTCCTCCTCGGCCAGGGCGATTTTGTCGGCGCCGCCCTGCGCTTCATGGAGACTTCCAACCTGCCCGACGTCTGCGGCCGCATCTGCCCGCAGGAAAAACAATGCGAGGGCGCCTGTGTGCTCGGCTACAAGAAGGCGCCGGCTTGCATCGGCAAGCTGGAAGCCTTCGTCATGGACTACGTGCGCCGTACACACGGCTATCCCACCCGTCCGAAGGCGGAGCCCACGGGCATGTCGGTGGCTGTGGTCGGCGCCGGCCCGGCAGGGCTGGCCGTGGCGGAGGAACTCGCCGCCCGCGGCCACGCCGTAACCGTCTTCGACATGTGGCCCTTCCCCGGTGGGCTGCTTCTCTATGGCATTCCCAATTTCAAGCTCAACAAGGAAGTGGTCTTCTCCAAGATCCAGTACCTCGAAGACCTGGGCGTGAAGTTCGTGTGCAACTACCGCGTGGGCAAAGATCGCCCCGTTGACAGCTTTCTCGGCGCTCACGGCTTCCACCTGGTGTTCCTCGGCTATGGTGCAGTCAAGGGCGGCGTCATGAGGATTGAAGGTGAAGAGCTGCGCCACGTCTACCAGGCCACCGAATACCTGGTGCGCGGCAATCTGCCGCCGGAGCTTTTGCCCGAACACTGGCGCGACGCCGATGACCCCAAGCCCTACGCCGGCGACATTACCCTGGTCATCGGCGGCGGCGATACCGCCATGGATTGCGTGCGCACCGCCCGCCGCCTCAACCCCAACAGCAAAGTGTATTGCGTTTACCGGCGCAGCGAGGTGGAAATGCCCGGCCGCTACGAGGAGCGGGTGAACGCGGTCGAAGAAGGGGTGCAGTTCGAATGGCTCACGGCGCCCGTGCGCCTCCTGGGCAACGAGAAGGGCGAGGTCGCCGCGGCCGAGTGTATTCGCATGCAGCTGGGCGCGCCCGATGCCAAGGGACGCCGCTCGCCGGTCCCTATCGAGGGCTCAAACTTTACCTTGCCCTGCAACACCGTCGTGCTGGCCATTGGCTACAACCCGGAAACCGAAATCCCCGAAACCACTCCCGGCCTGCAGATGACCAAGTGGGGCACTGTGCTGGTGCAGGACGAGGAAACC
>DATJFA010000074.1:0-26508 GCA_035496015.1 Terriglobales bacterium
GGGTGGGGTCGTCCAGACCACCTGGGCAATGGCAACCAGCAGGGCGCGATACCGCTCTTCACTCCAGCGCAGGGCTTGTTCTGCCTTTTTGCGCTCGGTAATGTCGCGGGCGGCGGCAAATACGCCGGTGACTGCCCCGGCCTGATCGTGGTAGATGGAGGCGTTGTAGAAGACGGGAGTGATGTGGCCGTCGGGGTGGCAGATCTCCAGTTCGTAGTCGTGGACATGACCTTCTCGGAATACCTGCCGGTAGCCAGCCCGCGCCCTCTCTGGGTCCGTGAAGTAGTCGCAGAAGTCGGTTCCGATCAGCTCCTGCCGGGAGCATCCGGTGACCGCTTCCGTGGCCACGTTCACATCCGTGATCTTGCCGTCGGGCGCGATGGTCACCAGCGGGTCCACGCTGGCTTCAATCAGGGAGCGGGTGTAGGCCTGCTTTTCCCGCAGCTCGCTTTCGGCGCGTTCCACGGAATGCATCTGGATTTGTAGCGCGCTGTTGAGCTGGCGGAGCTGGTGGGCGCGCTCTCTTGTGGAACGCAGCAGGTGCAGCACCAGATAAAGCAGCGCCGCCTGGATCAATCCCACCGTCAGCGCCAAGGTATCCAGCGACTGCTCGGGATGCAGCACGTGCAGTGCTTGCCAAAGGGCAATCGAGCCGGCCGCCACCGTCAGGCTTCCCAACAGAGACGACCAGGGCGGCAGGGCACCCGAATCGGCTGTGTACTGGCGCCAGGCAAGGGCAATTCCCCCCAGTCCGAGAGCGGCCATTATGGCCGCTGTGGGCGCGGCCATGGGAGTGAACCGTCCCCAGCCGTAAGCCGTCGGAATGCTGGCCAGGTAGCCGATAAACCCCACCATCCCGAGCGCAGCGACCATGGCTGCCGTAATTGCTTGCAGGCTATTGCACAATGCGCCCTTGTTCTTGTTGGCTAGCAACAAGGCGCCGCCCAGGAGCGCGAAGCACACCGCGGTATTGGGCGCCATGCGTGGATCAATCGAAGGCGCAATGCGGGCAGTGTTGAAAAACAGACCGTCAATGCCCAGAGTGACATTGAAGAGATACTCGCAAAGGGTGAGCAGCCCAATGGCCGCCATTGGTGCTGCCGTTGCACGTGCCCACCCGATCCTGAACCTTGACAGCAGCAGCAAGGAGGTCCCGCCAAGCACGAAACAAATCCCCGTGTTGTAGCGCACCGGTACGGAGTCGAATAGGAGAACCCCGGGAGAAACGATCTGTCCCGTATGCCACCCGATCAGGACCAGCACGCCTGCGATCAGGCTGAGCGCGCCGGTAAGCACGATTGTCGCCACCGGCCAGCGTGGCTGCTCATTCTTCGGCAGCTCCGGGTGGGGAACTGCAGTGCTCTCATGGTCCTTTGGAACAATATGCGGGCCAGGAAAGCGGTTGCCGGACTGCGAAGCGCGTGCTGGAATTGCCATGGCTTAGTTCTCTCCTGTGGGCAATTTGTTTGCCGTGTCCAGCACTTCGCGGATCTTGGCTGTCAGCGCCTTCAGGGTGAACGGCTTATGCAGAAACCGGCTGCCCAGTTCGGCCAGCCCATGCTGCATGACCGTGGTCTCGGCATAGCCGGAGACGTAGAGCACCTTCAGGCCGGGCCGCTGCGCAACCAGTTGCTCCCCCAGTTCGCTGCCGCTCATTTTGGGCATGACCACGTCGGTGACCAGCAGCTGAATGTCGCGGCCGCAACTGGCCGCCAGTTCTAGCGCCGCCGGGCCGTTGGGGGCGGCCAGCACGGTGTAGCCGTGTTGCTCCAGGTATTCCCGTTCCGATTCGCGCACCGCGTCTTCGTCTTCCACCAGCAGCACGGTCTCGCTGCCCCGCAATTGCTGCCCGCTGCGCGCCGCCGACTCCGGAGTCGCAATTGCCGAGGAAGCGCGCGGCAGGAAGATCTTGAAGGTGGTGCCGCCGGCAACCTCGCTGTGCACCGTAATGTGCCCGCCGCTCTGCTTGACGATGCCGTAGATGGTGGCCAGCCCCAGCCCCGTGCCTTTGCCCTTCTCCTTGGTGGTGAAAAATGGCTCGAAGATATGAGGCAGAACCGCGGGAGCAATGCCTGTTCCGGAATCGCTGAAGGCCAGCAAGATGTATTCTCCCGGAGTTACGTCGGGTTGAGTGCGGCAATAGGCGTCGTCCAGTTCCACGTTGCGGGTCTCGATGCTGAGCTGCCCGCCTTGCGGCATGGCATCGCGAGCGTTGGTGGCCAGGTTCATCACGATCTGCTCTAGCTGTATCGGGTCCGCCTTCAGCGGCCACAGCTCCTTGCCCAGTTGCAGCGACAGCTGCATGTCCTCGCCGATCAGGCGGGAGAGGTTTTTGCAGATCTCCTGCAGCGCGCTGTTCAGGTCGAGCACGCGCAGCGCCTGCACCTGCTTGCGGCTGAAAGTGAGCAGCTGGCGTGTGAGGTCGGCGGCGCGGCGTGACGCCTTGAGGATCTCTTCCCCGTGGTGGCGGAGCGGGCTTTCGGGAGCGAGCGCATCCATCATCAGCTCGGCATAGCTGCTGATCACCATGAGTAGATTATTGAAGTCATGGGCCACGCCTCCGGCCAGCTGCCCGATGGCGTCCATCTTCTGCACCTGCAGTAGCTGCTCTTCCAGCTTGCGTCGTTCCGTGGTGTCACGGTCATTGGAAATGAAATGCGTGATCTGCCCGGCGCCGTCGAGCACCGGGGTAATGGTTTTCTCCGCGTAATACAGCTCGCCGCTCTTCTTGCGGTTGATCATCACCCCGCGATAAACCTCGCCGCGCAGGATGGTCTGCCACATCTGTTGGTAGAAATGCGCATCCTGCGAGCCAGATTTGAGCAATCGCGGATTCTGTCCCTGCACTTCCTCCCGCGTGTATCCGGTGAGTTTTTCGAAAGCGGGATTGACGTACTCGATCGCGCCTTCGCGATTGGTCATCACCACCACGTCGGCAGCCTGCTCCACGGCGCTGGAGAGCTTGCGCAGCTTCTCCTCAGCGCGCCGCCGTTCGGTGATGTTGATATCCATTTCCAGGATCAGAGGTGAGCCGTCCGTGTCCGTGAAGGGGAAGTCATGAATGTCGTAGCAGCTGCCGTTGGGAGCCTGCCATTCCCAATGATGGGGCGCGCCTGTCTGAAAGGGAGTGAAACTCTGACATTCGGGACAGGGATCGAAAAGGTGGAATATGTATTCAAAGCAGCGCCGGCCGTCGGACTCGCCAAAATGCTCTCGGAAGCAGCGATTGCCGAAACGCACGTGGTGATCCGGCGTGAGCAGGCAGACCATGACCGGCAAAATTTCCAGGACGTTATGCAGGCGCTGGCGTTCTGCCTGGGCGGTTGCTTCCGCCCGCCGCCGCTCGGTCACGTCGCGAAAATTAAAGACCACCGATCCCACGGCCGGTTCCTGCAGCCAGTTGGTGCCCACCCCTTCGATGTCGCGCGGGGTTCCGTTCTTGTGGCGGAAGGCAACCTGCAACGGCTCTCCAGGGTGCCGTAACAATTCGCCTGGCCAGGCTGGGCTCATCCCCGTTCAGCAGATCGAAGCCGTTGCTGCCCAGCAGCTGCTGGGCGTCCAGCCCCAGCACGCGCGGGCAGGAGTTGCTGGCCCACTGAATCACTCCCTCGGCATTCATGAGCACGGTGGTGTCGAAGGCGTTCTGCACCAGGGCCCGGAAATGCTGCTCACGCGACCGCAGCTCCGCCTGCGCCTGCTTCAGGCGGCTCTGGTGTTCCTGCAAGCTCAAAACAAAGCGCAGCGTGCGCTGCAGGGTGGCAGGATCAAGCTTGCCCTTGGAGAGATAATCGCAGGCCCCGCTGCGCATGGCCTCGGCCACCACCTCCTCGTCGCCATGTCCGGTAAGGAGAACGACTGGCAGGTCCAATCCCCGGCGGCGAACTTCCCGCAGGACGTCCAGACCGGTATCCATCCTGAGCTGGTAGTCAAGAAAGAGCACGTCGTAGCTGGCCTGTTGTAGTTGCTCCAGGGCGGGCGCCACGGCGTCGGCATGGGCCAGATGAATGGGAGCATCCGGCAGCGCGCGCACCAGCAGATGGCGAAACATTGCTATATCGTCGTCACTGTCGTCCACCAGGAAAATGCGCACCGGCTGCTTGGCGGCCGCGGGGCCGGGGTCGGCAGGAGAACCCCGCGCGCCCGGTGCCAGCGCCGCCGCGATGTTGAACGCGCTCACAGGCTCACGCTAACATGCGCTGTACGGGTCCTCGTTGCCGCCTGTCCCTTACAAAAGGGACGCGATTCCCATCTGCAAACCCTTCCCAAAATGCGAGCCAGGCGCACGGAAGTCTCGTCCGGACTCGGCTTTAGCAGCTCAAGCCGTTTCCCATTTTGAAACGGATAGCCGCCGATAGTGCCGTTTTAGGTTGCAAACGGCAGTTCCAGGCCTGACCATCAAAGCAGAAGCAATTGCGGTGCTGGGCCCACTTTGATGGGCGCGGTGGAGGCGGTTGCCCGCGCACGCGGGCGTTAATGGATCAACCGAGCGCAGCAGTTCTTCAGCATGGCGGCGGACTTGGGCGGCTGGAGTTGCCTCGCAGGCTCCAGTGGCCTCCTGGAGGCCGAGCCGACCCTCCCAGCGTGATGAGAAGAACGCTGCACCCTTCCCGGAGGACTCCATGAATATCGCTGCTCACCTGCCTTCCCCCCGGCAAGGCTAATCCCAATCTGTGACTAGGACGGGTAGCTGAGCCGCACGCAGTCAGCGTGCGTGCGGTCTTGTGTCGCCTGCCAAGCGCAAGAGTTGCTCCTCGTGGGCCACAGCTTGCGGCGGGCCGCTTTACGGTCCGGAAAGGACTCTTTTATGCGCCCCTCGTCTCGTGTCGTCTGCCTGCTGTTTGCTGTCGGCCTGATGCCGCTGCTTTGCTGGGCGCAGGTTGAGGCTAAGTTTTCCGGCGGCCATGCTCTCAGAGTTGCCAGAGGGGAGGTCCTGGTCAAGTTCCGCCAGGTGAGCGCGGCTAAGTTGCGCGGACTGGGGCGCGCCCACAATCTTGATCGCAGCCGTCATCTGGGGGGAGTGGCACGTCTTTACCGCTTCCGCTCGCGCTCTAAGAGCACGGAGATGCTGGTTCGCGAATTCTCGTCCCGTGCCGACGTTCTCTATGCCGAGCCCAACTTCGTGGTCGAGGCTGTGCAGCAGCCCAATGATCCGCGCTTTGCCGAGTTGTGGGGCCTGCACAATAGCGGCCAGGGTTTCGGGTTCCCTCCGGGGACCGCGGGAGCCGATATCAGCGCCCCGGAAGCCTGGGGCTTCTCCACCGGAAGCACAAAATATGTAGTTGGGGTGGTGGATACCGGCATTGACTACACGCATCCTGACCTGCAGGCCAATATCTGGTCAGCCCCCGCGCCCTTCGCGGTGACCATTGCCGGTTCCACGGTGAACTGCCCGGCCGGCAGCCATGGCTTCAACGCCATCACGCTCGCCTGCGATCCCATGGACGACAACAAGCACGGCACTCACGTCTCCGGCACCATCGGCGGCGCCGGGAATAATGGCCAAGGAGTGGTGGGAGTGAACTGGACCACGCGCCTGATGGGCATCAAGTTTCTGGATGCCAGCGGCTATGGCTACATTTCCGACGCGGTCAACGCGATTGAGTTCGCCATCCAGGCGAAGAACGCCTTCGGGGCTGCGGCGGATGTGCGCGTGCTCTCCAACAGCTGGGGTGGAGGCGGCTTCTCGCAGGCTTTGCTGGACGAGATCAAGCGAGCGGGCGACAACAACATGCTGTTCGTGGCCGCTGCCGGCAACAATGGCTACAACAACGACCTCAGCGCCTTCTATCCCGCCAGCTACAACGCAACCAATCTGATCTCCGTTGCCGCCACTGACAATAACGATTCCGTGGCTTCGTTTTCTAATTACGGCCCCACCAGCGTGCAACTGGGCGCTCCCGGCGTCAACATTCTCTCCACTGTGCTGAACGGGCAGTACGGCTATCTCAGCGGCACGTCCATGGCGGTGCCACACGTTTCCGGAGCCGCTGCTCTGGTGCTCTCGCGGTGCGCATTGAGCACACCCGCCCTGAAGGCCAGTCTGACGGAACAGGTTGACCTGGTGCCCGCCCTGAACACAATTACAGCCAGCGGAGGGCGGCTGAACGTGAACAACGCGTTGCGCGACTGTACTGCGCCGGTGGGCCTCTCTCCGGGCGCCCTGGCATTTGCGCGCCAGGTGGTGAACACAGGGAGCACGCCGAAGACGGTCACCGTCACCAATCGCCAGCCCGTTCCGCTGGAAGTGGCCGGCATTTCAGCAGATGGCGACTTCCGGCAGAGCAACAACTGTGGCCAGCAGCTTGCGGCGGGCGGCGCCTGCAAGATTACGGTTACGTACAATCCCACAGCAGTGGGATATGCCAGCGGTACACTCACCCTGACGCATAACGCCGCCAACAACCCCCAAAGCCTGCCGCTGTCAGGTTACGGCATCGTTCCTGCCGCGGTAACGCCGCAAACAATTAACTTTGCCGGTGTGGTGTTGGGCAGCAGCAGCCGCGCCCAGTACGTTAAGCTCACCAACAATCAGTCCACTCCGCTCACCATGAATGGCATCAGCATCAGCGGCGCATTCACTCAGACCAACACCTGCGGAACGGCGGTTGGCCCGCTGCAGAGCTGCAACGTGCTGGTGACTTTCACCCCGGTGGCTCTCGGCGCCCACTCCGGAGCGCTCACCATCAACTACAACGCCAGCAATAGCCCGCAAACGGTCACACTAGCCGGTACCGGCGTTTCGCGAGTGACGCTCTCTCCCGCCACACTGGGTTTTGGCGGAGTTGTTGTGGGCTACAGCAGTCTGAGCCGGAGCGCCAGCCTGATGAATAGTCAGAAAAACGCCACCCTGGCAATCACCAGCATCAGCGCCAGCGGCGACTTCACCCAGACCAATAATTGCGGCACCCAGCTCGGTCCCAGCCTGACCTGCGTGATCAATGTCACCTTCAAACCATCGGCAATGGGCCTGCGCAGCGGCTCGGTGGTCATCAGCACGAATGTTCCGGAGAGCCCGCACGTGCTGACGCTCTCCGGTACTGGTTTAGGATCGCCGGATCTGGCAGAAACCTCGGTCAGCGCGCTGGGCACACTGGCCGCCGGCAAGAGCACACAGGTGAGCGACACGACAGTAAACCGGGGAGCCGGTAATGCCGGCAGTTCCACCACGCGTTACTACCTCTCCACCACTGCGAGCAGCACTCCGGCGGGAGTTTTGCTCACAGGTTCGCGCGCGGTGCCGGCCCTGGCGGCCGGGAGTTCCTCAACGGGAACAGCAACCGTGACGGTTTCGCCGTACGTGCCCGCGGGAAGCTACTATGTGCTGGCCTGCGCTGACGCTAATAATTACGTGGCCGAGTCGAACGAGAACAACAACTGCGCGGCTTCTCCCTTGGTGCAGGTGACGGCGCAATAGCTTACGGCGCGAAGTGAATAATCCCGAACCGGCTGGGATTGTGGAAGGCCTCGTGCTGTGCCACCACCGTGCTCCAGGCCAGGAGCGAACGTTGCTCGTCTGAGCCGGTGCCTTCCGCGCGGTAAAAATTGCCTCGCCATTGCGCGCCGGGTGAGATGCTGGTTTTCATCGCGCTGAGCGGAATCCGCATCTCGCACATCCACACGTGCTGCTTTTCATCAATCCGCACGGCGTGTTCGAAACCGGAGTTCCACGCGGCATCATTGAAGGGCTTTTTATCAAGATCAATCTCCAGGTCCAGCCACTGATTGTTGGGCGCCACCTCAAACTCGTAATAGTGGTTCACCTTCTTCGGTTCAGGATTGATGAATACTTCCACCACATCCCGCTCCCACAGCTCCCAGCGCTCTTTGGCCGGGTCTTCTCCCTTATAAACACTCAGGTGTTGATAAGGGCACCAGAAAGCGAAGTAAACGTACTTCTCGCTCCACAGGCTGGCCACTTCCGTTTTCAGCGCCGGGTAGCGCTTTTCGCCGGTGTAGTTGTGGTCGAACGTGGCCCGCGGCACCAGCCGCCACACGCCTTTGTCCAAGTCGCCATCGGGCGCAAAATCGCGGCTCACGTGCTGGCTGGTTAATGAAATGTTGCTCGTATAGGAAGGTGATGAAGAGCTCATAGCGGTCAGAAGAAGCAGGAGTAGGGGAATCATGGAGCCGAGTAGCTTGGCATAGAAATGGTGCATTTGTCACGGTCCAGCCATATTGGAATGGAACTGTGTGGGATGAGGAGATTGTGCGGGGTGCGGACGGGGCTCCGCCCCGTCCATGCCCGGGGCAAAGCCCCGGGCCCACACGGCCTGTTTCGCTCAAGATGACAGATCCAGCAGCTACCGCAGGCCCGCCAGCTCCTGCAGGCGATGCCAGTTAGCCAGCCGGTCTTCAGTCGCTTTCTTCAGGAATTCGTCGGCCTCGCCCTGGTCATTGAAGTGGCGCGCAAATCGCCCTTCAGTACGTGCAAAGCGCACAAAGTCCACCGGCTGGTTATCGTGCGGATCAACGTACCAATCCTGCTTCATCGCGGGATTGCCCGCCAGGCTCAGGCATTCGCGGATGCGCTCGCCTTTGCGAGGGTCGTAAACGAACAGCGGGAAGGTGCGCGATTCCACCGCCAGCTTGGCTTGTTCCAGGGAGCGGTCGTCGGGTACGCCGTGCTCGGGTTGGCAGGTGGCGTAAGCAATCACCACCGCCGGCCCGGGATAAGCGTTGGCTTCCATGATGGTCTTGTAGAAGTGGTTGAGGTGCGCCGCCGTGGTCTGGGCCACGAACACGCCGGGATGCATCATGGCGATCTCGCCCAACTCCTTGCGGTGTTCGCGCTTGCCCGGTTGCGCCTTGCCGAAGGCCGCCATCTTGGCATCCTGCCCGGTTAACGTGGAGGTGGAAGTCTGGCCGCCAGTGTTTGAGTATACCTGGGTGTCCAGCACCAGCACCTTGATATCCATGCCCGACATCAGCAAGCGAGAGAGCGACTGGAAGCCGATGTCGTACATGGCGCCGTCGCCGCCCAGCACCCAAAGCCGGCGGTTGTGGTGGCCTTCCTGGTCCCAGCGCAGGCGGATGCCCAGCGCGTCGGCGGGCGCGTTCTCAAACAGCGAGTTGGTCCAGGGCACGGCGTAAGGGTTGAACGGGTAGGTGGAGCCGAACACGCTGTTGCAGCCGGTAGCCGCCACAATGCCGATCTCATTTCCATAAACGAAACCCGTGGCTGCCAGCATCAGGCGAATGGGCGTGGCTTCGCCGCAGCCCATGCAGGAGCCACCACCGCCCGCGTAGAGCAGCGAGCGCCCGGCCAGCATCATATCGCCCAGCGCTTTCTCGTTGAGCAAATGCGCCGGCGTCTCCGGCAGGTGATGGTACAGGTCCATGGCCAGGTCGTACTTGGCCATATTTCCGTCCTTCACCACCATCTTCAGGGCTTCATGGCGTCCGCACGCGGTGACGCACTCGCCGCAGCCCTTGCACTTATCGGGATCCACGAATATGGAGAACAGCCCGCCTGCCTGCCCCTTTTTCTGCGGAATCTCGAAATACTTGCTGGTTTTGATGAAGTCATTGCGCAGCGGCTCGCGCAGGTCGGTGCGCTCAATGTGCGCCAGCTTCTCCTCCAGCACGGCGGGTTCTACTGCCTTGGCCAGAATGGCCGTGTCCGGGCAGGCGTTCACGCACTCCATGCAGCCCACGCAGTTGGCGGCAATCAGCTCAGGAATATCCGGTGCCAGGGTGCGGAAGCTGCGGCGCATGGCGCTGGAAGGAGGCATGAGGCTGCGCGCCACATACTCGTCGGCTTCCAGGTCGGCCTCACGCCCGCGCGCATAAGTACCGATGACCTTGTCGCAGAAGTTGGGTTCGATAAGGCCATGCCCATTGGGAGGATGGGACACAGGCTCGAACTTGTGTTCCTTAATCGGGCGAATGTGAGTTTCTTCATCGCGGGGAGGAAGAATTTCGACCACTTCGTTGTACCCGCGCCGCGCCGCCGCCATGTTGTCGGCCACCACGCGCGCGCCGCGCTTGCCGAAGTACTTGGTCAGCGTTTTCTCCAGCGAGCCGAACAGGTGCTCCGTATCCAACCCGGCCTGCTCGCGGAAGGGCGTCAGGCGCAGGAAGGCGCCCAGCAGCACAATGCCCTGCATGCGGATCTGCAGGTCGGCGCGGCTGGACGACTCACGCGCAATCTTGCCCGCATCCAGCGCGTACACCCGCAGCTTGCGCGCGCGGATTTCCTGCCGCGCACCTTCAGGCAGGTTGCCCCAGATTTTCTCCGCAGGCAGGTTCGACTGCAGGTAAACCAGCCCGCCATCCGCCAAGCCTTCCAGCGGATTGCCCGACATAAACGCGTAAGCGTCCTGCACCGCGACGAAATCCACTACTTTCAACTCGCAGTGCAGCTTGACGAATTTCGGCGCCAGCGTCAGGTAGTAATTGGTGGGCAGGCCCTTCTTCTCCGAACCGTACTTGGGAAACGCCTGCGCGTAGAGCCCGAACAGGTCGGCGGCAACCGAGGCGATCACCTTGTTGGTTGTGACCGAACCAAAGCCGCCGATGGAGTGCCCGCGCAGCGAGAAGGCGCCGGCGGGCCGCACATCAGGATCTTCGGTCACGGGCAGCTCATTCTCGTGCTTCACGCCCAGCACGAAGAAGCGGCGGTGCCGGTCGTGGCTGGCCATGTTTTCCGCCGCCGCTACAAAGTGGCCGGGACGAACGTCGCGGCCACCCAGTCCGGCCACGCCCGAGTAGATTTCCGGCAGGCGCTCAAACTGCCCTTTCCCGTTGCCCATATGCGCATCGGCCAGCGCGGCCTTCACTTCCGTGGTCAGCGGGTTGGAGTCCATCAGGGGCACGTCAGCGCGCTCGATTACGGTTGCGGCGCGGCAGTTGCGCAGCAGCAGCGCCAGTTCCAGCGCGGGGAAAGGACGGAAACTCACCAGCGTAATGCAGCCCACGCGCATGCCCCGCTTGCGCAGGAAATCCACAGTGGACTCGGCCGTCTCCATCATCGAACCCATGCCGATAATCGCGTAGGCCGCGTCTTCCATGCGATAGGGCAACACGCTGTCATAGTGTCGTCCGGTGGCATCGCTGAAGTCACGGAACGCCCGCTTCAGCGCCGGGGCCACCCGGTCGTAAAAATGCCGCTGCGCTACTTTGCCCTTCATGTAGCTGTCCTGGTTCTGCACTGGACCGCTAAGCAGTGGCGCCTGCGTATCGAACAGCTTCCGGATACGCTCGTGGGGCGCGCCCACAAATTCCTTCATGAACTCAGGCTCGGGCAGGCGGATGGTTTCCAGGGTATGCGTGGTCAGAAAGCCGTCCTGCACGTTGAGGAAGGGGGTTTCCGTGTCCTCGGCCGCACGGCGCGCAATCAGGGCCAGGTCGGCGGCTTCCTGGGCATTACGGCCAAACAGGATGCCCCAGCCCACATCGGCCACGCCCATCACGTCGTCATGGCCGCAGTGCACGTTCAGGGAGTGCGAAGTCAGCGCTCTCGCGCCAATGTGGAACACGGCCGGAAGGCGCTTGCCCGCGATCACGTAGAGCACTTCCTTCATCAGGATCAGGCCCTGACCGGAGGTGAAGTTGCTCACCCGCCCGCTGGCCAGCGCGAAGCCTTCGCAAGCGGAAGCCGAGCTGTGCTCCGACTCGGGTTCCAAAAACTGCAGCGGCTCGCCCCAGAGGTTCTTTTTGCCGTTGGCGAACTCCACCGCGAAGCCGTCGCCCATGGGCGTGGAGGGCGTAATGGGGTAGGCGCAGGCGCCCTGCGCAATATGCGAGTCCACCCACACGACCGCGCCTGACCCGTCTACGGTGGAAGCTATGCCGGGATAGCGCGCCTCGGCGACACTCTGGCCGACTTCTGCTTTTTGCAAACTTGCGGTTGTCACGTGATCCCCCTTGGGTACTGCCGGCGAGCCCGGCTTAAGACCGGGCCCGCCGTTTGGGTGCGAAAGCCTCCGCCCCCGCACGGAGGCCTTCGGACGTCCAAACTCAATGCGCAATGCTGGCGAACTTGCGCTCTTCCGCCTCCATGTGCGCCGCCAGCGCGCGCGCGAACTGCAAACCCCGTTCTTTAACTTCGGAGACCGCCTGCTCCATGTCGCTGCTGCCCTCAATCTGGTCAACCAGCAACCAGAAGCGGGTCATCTGCTGGCGCAATTCCTGGTGCTGCCGCTTCATTTCTTCCGAGAACTTGTTTAACTCCGGGCTCAGCCTGGCAATTTCCGCCAGCACCGTAGCTTCTTCATTCTCAAAGTGCACCGGCAGGGTGCGTGCCAGGTGGCGCCCGCAACGGTACACACGTTCGGTAGCCGCCATGTTGGTGAGTACTTCCGAGTAGCAGATGAGGGAGTCGAGCGCGAATTCCAGCGCCGCCAGTTCGCTGCTCAAGGCCTGGTGCTCGTGATGGATGAGCTGCGAATCGCTGCGAAAGGCCGCTGTTACGTCCGGCATGCTGCACCTCGGGCCCGGGGTCCACCCCCAGCGCCGCCTGCCCGGCTTACCTTCTTACCTTGGGCCTGCTTGCATGGTCGCGCCAGGAGCGGCCAAGCCACAGTGAGGCGAGTCACCGGCATTTGTGACGGCCGTCACTTTGGGGATTTTGCCTGGTTCTTGGGCTGTGGCGGCGGACAGGCGGATACTCATCCGCTAACAACTACAGAGTCATAGCTTTCATCCCACATTCATGGCAAATCCGCGCAAGAAAACCTCGGGAAGCTGGTTTACCAATCTGGCCAATGCCAGCGCCGCCGCTGTCGGCTCGCCGGCGGCGTTCATTTTTGCCGCCGGCACCATCGTCGCCTGGCTGATTACCGGGCCCCTCTTTCACTATTCTGACACCTGGCAGCTGGTGGTTAATTCGTGGACCAACATCATGACCTTTCTGGTTGTATTCCTGATACAAAACAGCCAGAACCGCGATGCGCGTGCCATTAACCTCAAGCTGGATGAGCTGATCCGCTCCACCGAGCGGGCGCACAACGAAATGATTGATATCGAGCGCTTGTCCGATAAGGAACTGGAATCGCTGGCCAAGCGCTATGAGCGCATCCGCCAGGAGTGGGATGAGCGCCGCAGCGGGCGCGATCAACAGCGGCAGTGAGAGCGGCCCCGCCGCCCCCCGGGTCAGGAATTGGCTACACGCCTTGGCTCTGGCCTTCCTCCAGCAATCCCAGAGCCATGGCATAGTGCACCAGGTCGGCGCGCGTGCGCAGCCCCAGCTTTTCATAGATGCGGCTGCGGTAGGTTTCCACCGTTTTCGAACTCAATTGCAATTGCCGGCCAATTTCGCTGCTGGTGAAGCCGCGCGCTACCGCCCGCAGCACCTGAGCTTCCCGCCGGCTCAAGCCGCGTGAGTTTCGGCTGATTCCAAGATCTCCCGCCTGCAGCAGAACGTCGGCCATGCCATCGCTCAGCCGGGGATCAATGTAGCGCTGGCCGGAAGCGGCGTGACGGATGGCCAACAAAAGCTCCTCCTGGCTGGCCTTGCGCAGCACGTAGCCCACCACCCCAACTGCCAGCAAGGAACGTACGTACTGCACATTCTCGTTGTTCGCCACCACCACCGTGCGCGCCGGCAGGGCAGCCTGCACCAGGGTCGCGCCGGTGCGGAGACCCGACATGCCCGGCACCGTGATTTCGAACACCACCACGGCAGGAGAAAATTTTCGGCACAGTTCCGCCACTGGCCCGGGTGCGTCGGCCTCGGCCACGATTTCCAAATCGGAAGCCGACCTCAGCACGTGGCGCAGGCCGGTGCGGCTGAGCGGGTGGTCGGAGGCGATCAAGATGTGGGTGGGCATGGCCCTTTACCTCCTTGCTGTCCGAAGTGCGCAGCCGGCGGGATTGGCGGCTGCCTTGCTTTTCTTGCCCGCGATGAGCGTGAGCGGAACCGAGTGGAAGGGTCGCGGGCGTAGTCACTTTTATGATGAACGGATTTTCACCGACAGTGGAGCGTCAGGAAGCGTCAACAGACGCGTGGTTGCGTTGCCCACGCTTGAGGTTGGGGCTGCTGTCGGGGCGGATGCGGAAAGAGAAGTCAGGCCCCACGGGCCGGCACCAGATCTGCTTTTCTGGCCATTGTCTGCTGGCAGAGAGGATAGAAACTACGTGCAGGCCGGGAGGAAACCTTTTGATGACATACTCGATGCCCAGAATGCGGCCTTCTGCATCGCGCAAGTTGGCATGACCGAAACAGGCGCCGAACTACAGAAAGCCGGCCCAACTCGCGGCCGCCGACAGACCATCGCCCGAGTGGAGAATCGAATGCAGATTCTCGCCCAATAGCGGCTCGCCGGGACCCACCAAATCATGGGCCGCGAAATTAGCTGCCAAAATGAGTGGTCTGTCGTCCACTACCAGGCTGGGAAACTGGGAATCCATGAAGACGGTGCGAAAGTACCTGTCGTCCACCAGTGGGATCTGATTTTCAGTGCGGACCCGCAGCCAGCTTTCCAGTTCCGCGGGAAAGGCGAAAACCACAGCTCCGCGGCGGGCCTCGATGCGGCGCACGGGAAGCTGGAACTCGCTTTCCCAGCGCTGCACGGTGCGCACGCTGGCGCCCAGGTGGCGGGCAATTTCCTTCCACGAGCGAAGCATTTGGCCCATATCGCACCTGCCTGAATCAGCCACTACGCACGTCGGCTCACAGGAAAACTCTGGTGCGTGCGCTCTGTTCTCATTCTTCACAGTTAACGCGAAACACCGCCGTGAGTGGTGTCACCCAGCACAGTGACCCATCTCACCCGGAACCGCGGTTTCCTGATGGGAGCGCGAGCTTTTGGAGGGGCTCGGCTTCAGCCGAGCCGTTGACCGTGCTACTGAATTCTGCTCCGTCATCAATCAGTACGCCAGCCCTTTGTGCTCCTGGCCGTGGCAGGTCAATGTGCAGGTTCCGTGCCCTGCTCCGGTGCGCGTGTACTGCAGGACGCCGTTGCTGGCCGGGCCCACGATGCTGCGGTCGAAGTTGATGAGCATGGGTGCCGATGACGCGTGCGGGTCGTGGCATGTAGAACAGGCCGCGCCCGCCTGCTGCACATGTTCCGAGTGCCTGTTGAAGCTGAGGTCGCGCAGAATACTGTTCTGCACGTCGTGGCATTTGTCGCACAGGGCGTAGCTGCTCACGGAGAAGGGCACGCCGGCGCTGGCGGCGCCGGCGGCGGCCGGCGGCGGCTCCAGCGCGCTCTGCCGCTCCAGCAGATGAGGGATGTTGGAGCCGTGCGGGCCGGCGGGACCCATGCCGCTGCCCAGATTTCGCCCGGTATCGCTGTTATGGCAGTCGCTGCAGTAGATGGAGCTTACGGAGGAGAGCAGGCGCCCGGGCAGGGGTGCGCCCCCCGGGGAAACCGGCGCCGGCCGCAGGCTGGGCACGTCTGCTCCCGGTCCGGCGGAGGCGTTCAGCGGCCGCGTGACCGGATGGAATGACAAGCTGTACTGAAATTCCATTCGCTGGTTGAAGCGGTTGGGATTGCCGAGGTTGAACTGCCGTTGCGGATTGCGCCCGTACCCGACGCCCGCGATGCTGGTGTCCATCACCTGCGGCTTGTTGGCGCTGTCACCGTGGCACTTGAAACAGACTTCATATTCATTGGCGCTCTGCGGCAGGAACGTGTTGCCCGAGGACTGCCCGCGCACTCCCGTTAGCGCCCCGCTCACCTGGGGCGCCTGCCCGGCGCGATTGTTGGCATAGTGCGGGTTGTGGCAGTCCACGCATTCCGCGTGCCGCGCCGCTCCCGGGCTGGTTTCCGGCATGGTGTACGTGGCAGAGTTGGGCGCTTCCGACTCGTCGTGCGCTGAAGGTGTGATCTCCACCGGGTGGCGGTAGGTCTTTGTCATCTCCGCCTGAATGTTCAGCTTGGTCACGGTGCCGTTGTGGCACTGATAGCAGGTCTGCTCCTCGGGAAATTTCACCAGGCGCTGCGCCACTTGCGGTGAGTGCGGCCGGTGGCAGCTCTCGCACCCGTTCTGGCTGACGCCGCGATACCCCGTATGCGCGCCCTGCTGGCTGGCATAGGCCATGTCCTCAGCAGGATCAGGCGGCAGATTGTGGGCGGAAGTTGTCCAGCCCGCCGGCTGGTGGCAGCTTAAGCACAATGACGATTGATGGTTGGCCTTCACCAGAAACTTGCCTACGGTCGCATCCAGGTTCTCCTGGTGGGGATCGTGGCAGCTGGTGCACTGCACCTTGCCCTGGCCGTCCAGGTGAACCGGATCTCCCGGGGGCGGCAGGCGAACCTCGCCGCGCACCGTGGGCACAAAGCCAAAGGGGTGATCGTCGGAGAAGCCTTGCGCGTTGGCCAGGTTGGCTTCCGAGTTGGAGGGAATGTGGTACCCCTGCCCCTGCACAAACTCGATCAGACCGTTGTTGACGGTGTCCCCCAGCGCGATGGTGCCATCATGGCAGCTCAGGCAGAGCTTGGAGACGTCCTGTGCCTGGATGGGGGTCACCATGGATTGCAGGGTGCTGCTGGTGTAGGTGGAGAAGTCCTGCAGCGAGACCTTGTGGTTCCAGAGGGTCGCGCCTCCGTTGCCCGCATTGGCATTGTGCGGGGTGTGGCAGAAGATGCAGGCGTTCTGCCCGGAGACGGAGCGAATTTCGGTCCCTGAATTGACGCGAAAATCATGCTTGGAATTCAGAATGGCGGTTACATTGCCCCGGGCCGAGAGCCGGATCACTGCCGTGGTCCCGAGCATCGTTAGCACGAGAACAATGAGGAGGCGGTGGCGCATTATTGCCCTCCCGCCGGCGCCGCCTCTGGACGCAGTTGGAAGATTTGCACCCGCCGGTTGTAGCCGTCGGCCACGTAAATCCGGTTCTGGCCGTCGGTGGCAATACCCTCAGGCAGGAAGAACTGCCCTTCGGCGGCGCCGGTTTGCCCAAAGAAGAAGAGCAGACGGCCATCATGGTCATAAACCTGCACCCGGTCCGTACGACTTTCGGCCACGTAGATGTGGCCCTGGCCGTCCAGTGCGATGCCCTTGGCCTTGTCAAACTCGCCGATGGCGTCGCCCAGGTGACCGAAGCCGGAGAGGAATTTGCCATTTGCGTCCAGGTGCTGTACGCGGAAATTCAGGGAATCCATCACCCAGACGCTACCGTCCGCGTCCACCGCGATGTGCGTGGGATAGCTGAACTCGCCCACGCCGTCGCCTGGTTTGCCAAAGCGCTGGATCACTTTGCCGTCCATGCCCAGCGCCACCACGTTCATGGCCAGCGTGTCCACGACGTAAATGCGGCCGCGCTCTTTATCAATGGTTAGGCCGGTGCAGCGCTTGAAGATGCTCTCGTCCTTGGTGATCCCGCCGATGGTGCCGGTAAATTTCCCGTCGGGCCGGAACACAAACAGCCGCGCGCGGACGGAGTCAGTTACATAGATTTTTCCTTCGGCATCCGTGGCAATGGCAATCGGCGAAAGAAACGGGTCGGAGTCGGGAGCGCGCAGGGTCTTGTACTTCTTGTGCTCCGCGTCAAAAACGTGAACCACCCTCTCCTTGGTGTCGGCCACCAGCACACGTCCCTGCGCGTCTACAGCCACGCCATTCGGCAGCAGCATGGCTTTCTGCCGGTCGTCGAGGCCCACAATCTTTTTCAGGATTCTCTTGAAGCGCCCGGGCTTGGGATTCACGTCAGCAGCGCTGCGTAGCATTCCCACCCACGCCAGTTGCGGTGGCAGCAGCACCACGGGCGGTTTGGATTCCGCCTCCGTACTCGGCCAGGTGCCGATCAGGACTATCAGAAGCGCCAGGCCGGTCCCCACTCCGGCCATTCCTTTTTTAGACATCGCCATCCTCTTCAAAGCCCCACCTCAGAAAAAGTTAAAATCCCTCCTGATGCGGATGTAGTAGCGGTTGATCTTCAAGCCGCTGGTATTGATGTTGGTATTCACCTGGGTAAACATGTTTCCTACCCCGGCGTCCAGGGTGATCTTACCCAGGCGATACTCCCCACGAACTTCCCAGATACGGTAATTCTGCAGAGCCCGGAAAAGCAGATCATTCTCCCGGCGCCAGTCCGCGCCGAGATCGAAATTTCGCCGCAGGCGCGCCGTTGCCCCAACGCTGCTCGTGCGAGTGAAGCGCCCCAGCAGCGGCGTGGCCAGCAATTGGGCCAGGGGCAAGGGCGCGGTCACGAACTGCTGCTGCATGACGTCCGTGGGGAACAGAGCGCCCGCGCCGTCGTTCACTCCACGCGCGCCGGTAATGATAACCTTGCGCGTCTCGATCTGCGCGGTGTAGTTCGTGTAATGGTTGGCGATGTCGCCGGAGATGTTCAACAGTTCCAGCTTGCCGCGCTCCACCCCGCCCCGCAGGCGAAATCCGGGCAGCGCGGTGGTTTCCGCCTCCATCCCGTAGCGGTTGTCCGTGGCGAACCCGCCGATCTGCTGGACATAATTGTATCTGTTGTAGCGATAGCTGCCGGTCAGGTGCACGCGCCTCACGTTTCCCCAGCCCAGCCGCGCATTCACGTCATTCGACCAGGTATGGGCGTAGTTATTGAAGTTCGTGCCCATGAAGTCATACCGCAGAGCGTAGCTGCCGTTCAAATCGAAGCCGCGCAGCCGTTTCTGGACGGCAAAACCGGTAAGCGACTCCGTCAGCGAGGTCTGGTTCTCATATTTCGTGGTGAAGGGCGAGTTGTGGTAATAGCGTATTTCCTGGAAAACGCGCAGCGGTTCGAACCACTGATACTCGACTCGCGCTCCCGTGTTATGCGTATCCACTTGGGGCACGGTAAGGAAGGCAACACCCGGCAGCAGGCCGTTTCCCTGGTTGTTCAGATTCACCCGCGAAAACGAATAGTAATAGCTGCTCATCAGCTTGCGCGTGTGCTGGATGCGCAGCGTGGCCAAGCTCAGCCAGCTCTTATTGTCGCTGCTGCCGTCTCCCGGCAAGGAGTAATGAAACATTTCACCGTGGTTGTCAATCTGCAGCACCGCCCGGTCGCCCCAGAAGGAGCGCCACCCGTTGGCCGAGAGCGTCTTGTAGTTCTCCTTTAATCCCGAAATAAAGCTCAGCACTCCACCAGCGTTAGAAGTGATTCTGCCGAAATTGTAGCCGGCGTTCCAGTGCCACCCCGCGCGCGTGTCCTGAGCGCGGAATCCCCAGTCTGACTGGTCAAATCCCGTGTCGGTCAGCGACTCCGCCAGGCGCACATCATTGTTGTTGCTCAGATGGCTGAAACTGAAACGGGGCAGGTTGGGCAGATCAACGGTCCAATCGGCATTCAGTTGAGAGAAATTGCTGTTGGAGCCGAACAGGCTGCCTGTGGTGTCGAACGCGCTCTTACGGTACACCAGGTGAAAGGGATAACGGCTGACCGGCAAAAACGCGAGCGAAACGCCGCCCCCAAGCAGGTTGCTGTTGTAGTCGCCGCCGGTAAGCGAGGTGGCGCCACGCTGGGTATTGAAGTTGGTATCGAACTGCAGCAGCTTGGGGTCTTTCAGGAAACCGCTAAGATCCAGGCCGAAGTCACCGGCCACGTCGTTATACGAGGAAGGTTCGCCCACTCCGTTGATCACCGGCGTGTAGCCCGTGTTGAATACGTCCATCCCGACCGTGCCCTTCATGTGCCAGCGTTCGGTCTCCTCGTAGCCGTACTGCGCGGCACACGGCAGGGCCCACAGCAGGGCCAGGATGGCCAGTCTCCGGGTTGTGCTCGCCCACTTCATCACTGCCTCGCCGGTCTTGCATATTCGAAAGAGGGGAGAGGCCCAGGCCAAACGGCGCTACTGCGCCTCTCCCGAAGTGATTATTTATGGCAATAGGTGCAGAAGGTCCCGCTGGTCTGGGTCGGGAACGCCTGCGTCATGATGCCACTGGCGTTATGCGGATCGTGGCAGGTGGCGCACTGCATCTTGCCCTCGAACAGGGGAATTTCGCCTGCGCCGTCCACCGAGGTCGTGCTCGCCGGAACCAGCAATCCAGCGGCATTGGCCAGGGCGGCGTTGTAGGTGAAGTTCACCGGGTGCTGTTGCGTCAGGTCGGTGACGGTGCGGTCCGCCGCCATAAACGTGGTGTCTTGCGTCGGCCGAACTGCCGAATACCAGGAGTTGACCGCGACCGTGCCGTCGTGGCAGGAGAGGCACAGGTTGCTGACCGTGGGCGTGCTCACTGTGCCTAGGTCGGTTATGTCGGTGTTATAGCCCGAAAAACTCGAACTGGTATAAACCCCGTAGCTGGTCTTGCTCGACAGCTTGTGGTTCCAGAGCAAGGGGCCGGCCGAGGCCGGGGCTGTGACATCCGAGAATTTATGGGCAATATGACAGTAGTTGCAGAGCGTGTAGGAACCGCCGCCGTACGTGGTACGGAGATCATGCGGCCCTCCTACAATCGCACTCTTGCCGACCTTGGCGAAACCCATCGTGGCCGTAATGGTCACAATGAGAACTACCAGGCCGAGCGCTTTAGCTGTTCTCATAAAACCTCCCGATAGAATGAGTTGCAACTCTTGTATCCACTGCATGCAGTACTGCGGTAAGACATCTGCCGGCACGTGTTGTGCGCGTCAGAACCCATGTCAGTCCCCTCCCAGGAACTGAAAAATCTGTACCCGTGCATTCAGGCTGTCGCTGACGTAAACGCGGTTGTTCTTGTCAATGTAGATATCCGTAGGCAAATTGAACTCGCCCGGGTTCTGCCCATAGGCGCCCACGAACATCAGCGCCTTGCCGTCGGGGCTGAAGATCTGGAAATTGTTGAAGGCGGCATCCACCACCCACAAGTGACCTTCCTGGTCGTAGGCCAGACCCTTAGGACGCACGAACTCACCCGGGCGCGTGCCCTGGCGCCCAATGCGGCGCACGAACTTCAGGTCGGGGGAGAATACCTGCACTGAGCAACTGCCGGTGTCGGTAACTGCGATGCTCCCGTCCGGAGCCACCGCCACGGCTATGGGAAAGTTGAATTCGCCCTTCTTAGTGCCGCGCTTGCCTAGCTTGCTCTCCAACTGCAGCGTGTCTGGGTTGAAAATCAGCACCTGGTGTTGTTGCGAATCCACCACGAACAGGCGCTGCCGGCGTTCATCGATGGCCATGTAGGTGGGATTCTTGAGGCCGGAGTCTCCACCCAGCGTGCCCTGAAGGTGGGCATCCGGGCCGAACTTAAACACCATGTGCATTTGCGCGTCAGCCACGTAGAAGTTGTCCTTGGCATCCACCACCACGCCCAGCGGGGTGCGGAACTGCAGTCCGCGGTCGCCGTTCACGCGGATGACCTGCCGCTTCTCTTTGTCCAGGATGTAGAGCATGGCGCGCTGACTGGAGACGATGTAGACCCGCCCCTTGCTATCGCTGGCCACTCCCGCCGCCTTGTCGAACATCTCCGCCAGATTGGGATCGGCGTTGCCTACCATCTTGTCCACCCACGAACGCTTTTTCCGGGGCTCGATGTCGTAATTGCTGGAATAGGCCGTGAGGAATTTGATCCGCGGCTTGTCTGGCGGCAGCGGCCACACCAGGTTGACAGGGCCGGCTTGCGCTCCGTTGTCCTTCTTCTTGCCAGCACTAGCCGGTTGTGCTGCAGCCAGCAGAAAGCTCAGCGCCGCCAGCCAGAAGATGAGCGTTATGTGCTTGCGAGGGGTCATTGTTTGTCCGATCCGTTCTTGGGCTCCGGCGCGCGGTCCTGGCTCTGGCGCCGTTGCTTGTCCTGGAAGTCCTTCTGGTTCTGCTCCTCGGTGGCTCCGTATTTCTTCAGGTTGTTCGCGCGCTGCTGCGCCTCGTAGGCCTGATGGCAGGCGTTGCAAATGTCGCCATTCTTTTCATTCTTGGCGGTTCGAATCATGGACTGCTGGCTGGAGGCATGCTGCTCATGGCAGCTCAGGCAGGAAATCTTCTGCGACGGATTGGTCGGATCCGCCATGCCGTTCACGGGGTGGCTGGCGAAGGGGTGACCGATCTGCGCCTTATCGTTGGGCAGTATTTTGGGAGCTTCGGCAAATTCCTCGGTCGAAATGTCTTGCCCCTCAAACAGAGTGACCTTCTGTCCGGTCACATTGCGATCGCCATGACACGCGAGGCAAAGCGCGTTGCCCTCAGCGCGGGTCTGCTTGGCGAAGTGGCTGCTGTGCGGCGAATGGCAGGTGGTGCACTGCCCCTGCTCGTAGGGCTTGTGCAGCACTTCTTCCTTGCTCTTCTCGTGGCAGGTGAAGCAGAGCTCGTTCTTGGCCGAGACCAACTCTACCGTGGTGCTGTTGCCGTCAGTCTTGATGCTGTGGCAGGTGCTGCAGCCCATCTGCATGGCGGAGTGCACCGCCTTGCCCTTGGTCTTGTCGTCGTGGCATTCCAGGCAGTTCTTGTCCTGGACATCTTTGGGCAGCGGCACCGGATGTTCGGCAGCCACCGCAGGCAGACCCCATGCCAGAACCAGCAGGAGGAGCAACAATACGCGTTTGCCGGTGTACTTCACTTCAGCCTCCAATCACTGTTGTGCACGCGCCTGACCGCGACCACACGATTCCACAAGCCCGCTTGTAAGTTGCTGAATTGACAGCTAATGCGTTTGAAAATTTGAGAGAAAGAGGAGGAGTCGAGCAGCCCTGGACCTTGCCCGAATGGGCTATCTTCCACAGCGGGGCACGTGAAATGCCCCAACCCCGATTTGGCAAGGAAAAGGCCCGCAACAGACACCTCCAGTTGTCCCAAATTGGAACCGTTCCGGTTTGGAACTATGCTCCCCTGCCTTTGACCGCAGCCATAGGACTCGCATCACACGCGCATGTGACCGCCGACACTCTCTACCGCGAAATGCGTGAAATTCCAGCAACCTGGCGGCGAGCTGCGCCATATGGCCCACCCGCACTTCGGTTTCCCCTTCCCTGTTACGCGCAAGCCGCTGCTTTGCAAGCTGTTGGCGTTCTGCGCTGCGATGGCGCGCCGCGTGCTCCTGTCAGGGCGGGAAGGAAGGCTATATGGCGGGACATACTCGCTCGACCCGACGCCGCATCTGGCAGAGCTTGAGTGCGGTGCGCACCGGCATCATCTTGCTCATCCTGGTGGTGATCGCTTCCGCCGCCGGCACTTTCATTCTGCAGCGGCCCACCACCGACCCCGACCAGATTCAGCGCGCCTATTCGCCGCAAATGCTGGCCTGGCTCGACCGCCTGGGACTGACCGACGTGTTTCACGCCTGGTGGTTCGTGGTGCTCATGGCTCTGGTGTGCGTGACCATCGTGGCCGCCTCCATTGAGCGCTTCCCGAATGTGTGGCGCTACTTCGCACGCCCGTATCGCCGCGCCGACTCCCATTTCCGCGGCTCGCTGCCCACAAAGAAACAGATTTCCGTAAGCGATCCCGAGCAGGCGCTGGCTGCCGCACATCGGGTCTTCCGGAAGCAGGGCCTCCGCCCCCAGCACGTTGTGGAGGACAACCAGGTTTCCCTCTTCGCCGAGCGCAACCGCTTCTCCCTGCTGGCGGTTTACATCGTGCACGCCAGCCTGCTGCTCATCTTTCTGGGCGGCATCGTGGACGCGGTGTGGGGTTATCGCGGTTTTCTGGCGCTCACCAACGGCCAGCAGGCCAGCCAGATCCAACTGCAGAACGGGACTACTCGCGCGTTGCCCTTTGCTATTCGCTGTGATGGCGCAGGCCAGGAAAATTACTCCGACGGCACTCCCAAGCGCTGGTGGTCAAACCTGGTGGTGCTGAAGGACGGGCGCGAAGCGGAGCGCAAGCAGATTGTCGTAAATGATCCATTGGTTTACGGCGGCATACGCGTTTACCAATCGAGCTACGGTTCCACCGGGCAGCTGGACAAGGTGATGCTGACTGCCGCGCCAGCGAACGGCTCGGGCGGGGAGCAGGACATCTCACTGGGCCAGGACGAGAGGGCGCAGCTCGACCCGCAAACGTCGGTTCGCCTGGTGCGCTTCATTCCTGATTTCGTCGTCCAGGATAACCAGATTTATGCCCGCTCCAATCAGCCGGACAATCCCGCCATCCAGTTGGAAGTGACTGGCAAGAAGGCCAAGGAACCGGCCCTGGTCTGGATTTTTCCGCAGTTCCCCAACGTCGCGCACGACAGCAAATCGCCTTACAACTTTAAGTTCCGCGACCTGCGCATGGGTTACTTCACCGGCCTGCAGGTTTCGCATGAGCCCGGGCAGTGGCTGGTGTGGGCAGGCTGCCTGGTGATGGCGCTGGGACTGTTTACCGCGTTTTATCTCGTGCACATGCGCTTCTGGGCCATGGTGGTGCGCGATGAGCACGGGCGTCCGGCGCTTTGGATTGGCGGAGCCTGCAATAAGAATCGCCCTGCCTTTGAGCTGCGCTTCCGCAGGCTGGTGGAGGAAGTGCAAACGGAATTGAAGCACGACGAATCACCGGCCCGCGCCTCCGCGCGCGAGGCCTCGCTGGCCAGCGTTTAAGGGAGGAAAAATCATGGCTCGCACTCGCGTTGAACGGCAACCCGCAGCCCCCGGCAATCTGCTGGTAGTGCTGGTTGGGCTGGGCATCGCCTTCCTGCTGTTCATGGCGTTTCTGAATGTGGTGAAAAGCGGCAATCTCTTAACCGAAGCCAACCTGCTCTACGCCGCGCTTATTTTTTACGGCGGCGCTGGCGCCTTGTACCTGGGCTTCGGCGTCACCGGCACCGAATCCTACGTGCGCTATGCCTCGCTGGCGACCTGGGCCGGCCTGCTGGCCAACACCGCTGCAATGGCGCATCGCTGGTATGTGGCTGGGCACCCGCCGTTCGCCAGCGTTTATGAAATGCTGCTCAGCTTCGTATGGACCCTGGCGGCGCTCACCCTGGTGGCAGAAAAGAAATATGGTGTGAAAGTGATTGGCACCGTGACCATGCCGGTGGCCATCGTGGGCGTGGTGCTCATGCAGTTGCTGCGCACGGACGTTCATCCCCTGGTGCCGGCGCTGCAATCCACTTGGCTGCACGTTCATGTCAGCCTGGCCATGCTGGCGTATGCCGCCTGCGCCCTCAGTTTCGCCCTGGCCCTTATGTTTCTGATCCAGGACAAGATGAAGACGGAAACTTTTCTCGCTGCCACCAGCCTGGCGGTAACCGCCGGCTATGTGGGCATCCTGACCCGCTTTGAGCGCTGGGGCGGGTTGAGCGTGGCTGCCTGGGACGCGGCTGAGAAGCAGGACATGTTCCTGCAGCGCGGCGTGCGCCTCTTCGTCACCATTCCTGACCTGGGCTGGCTGTTCTGCCTGGTGGCGCTGGCCGTGGCTGCCCCCTTCGTTTGCTATCTGCTGGCGGGCTGGCGCAACGATGAGAGTTTCTACGCTGTTGGCAATCGCGCCGTGTTCGTCAGCATTCTGGCGCAGGTGCTGGCGCTGGCCGCTTTCCTGGCGCGCGCCAACGGGAGCTATCCCTCCCTCGACGCGGATGGCATGTTTCCTACCAACCTGGCGGCTAGCCCCTTCATTCTCTCCGGCCTGGTGGGCGGAATCTTTATCTCGCTGCTTTACCTGCTGCTCTTGTGGCGGCGAACTGATCTCGAACGCCTGCTGCCCAGCGCTGAAGTGCTGGATCAGGTCACCTACAAGACCATCGGCATCGCCTTCCCCCTGCTGACGCTCATGATTGCCGCCGGCGCTTACTGGGCCAACCGCACCTGGGGCTCATACTGGAGTTGGGACCCGAAGGAAACATGGGCGGCCATCACATGGCTGGTGTACGCCGGCTATTTGCACATGCGCATCACCCGCGGATGGCGTGGACGCCGTGCAGCTTACTTCGCCATCCTCGGCTTTGTCGTGGTCATGTTCACCTTCTTTGGGGTCACTTACCTGTTGCCCGGATTGCACGCTTATGCCTGAGACGAGTTCTGACCAAACCGTGGGAACGGCCGCGAACGCTGCGGCCATTTCCGTTTCTGAACAGTCGCAGCGTCGCCACTCGGTGCGCATCAGCTGGGAGATCAAGGCGGTGCTGCCGGTCGCGGTGGTGCTGCTCAACGGCCTCATCCTGTTCGTGCTGGCCACGGTATCGTTGCAGCAAACCGAGCGCCATGCCGTGCTGCTGGTGGCCAGTTCTGGCGCCGTGGCCATTTGTGCGGTGATGATCGTCGTGCTGGCCCTGCTGATTCACCGTCCCGTGCGCGAACTGCAGGAGAAGATCGCGCGGGTGGGCGCCGGCGAACTAGACGCTGAAGTCAAATTCGCCAACCGTAATGATGAGATCGGCGACCTGGGCCGCAACTTCAACCAGATGGTTCGGCAATTGCGCGAAGGCCGCGACGAGATCCAGCGCCTGCATCAGACCCAGATGTCGCGCGCAGAGCACCTGGCCACCATGGGCGAACTGGCCGCCGGCCTGGCTCATGAGATCCGCAACCCGCTGGCCGGCATTGCCGGCGTCATCGAAATCATCGGCCGCGACCTGCCCGCCAGCAGCCCGGCGCGCGCCGTGGTCAAAGAGGTGCGCCAGGAGGTGCTGCAGATCAACCGCATCGTCTCCGACCTGCTGGAGTGCGCTCGTCCCAAGCCGCCGGAAACCCGCCTCTCCGACATTAACGCCACCGTGGAACATGCGGTCATGTTCTCCCGCCAGCAGGCGCTTTCAAAATCCATTGACATTGAGTTCCGCCAC
>DATJFA010000075.1:0-10505 GCA_035496015.1 Terriglobales bacterium
GGCGCGTCAATCTGGATGGGCTTGTTCCAGTCCGAGTAAGTGGTAGACAGCCCGCCGCTGCCCATCACCACCTCGCGTGGCAGGTGGTCGCTGGAACCTATGCATACCGTGTAGTTCAGCCCCCGGCCGCTGCTTCCGGGATGTTGGAAGCTGACTACCCACCGCTGGCAAGAGGAATCGCCTACATTCACCTGCTCGCCGCGGGCCACCTGCGCATTCAACTTGGCGGCCATGCTAGCGACGACCGATACCGGGTCACGGCCTTCGTTCATCATGGCCCAGGGTGCGGGCGCACCGGGATTGCTGCCGCAGGGGTACGAGTCATCGGTTATGGGCTGCGCTTTCCACTCGCTATCGTTGCTGCGAATCCAGCCCTGGTTGCCGACGCGAATGGATTCGTAGCGGGTGTCGCCCAGCGTAGTCACAATGTGCTCGCGGTCGGGGCAGGAAACCTCAATCGTGGTCTCCAGGGCGCGGCCGGGATGCATCCGCAGGGTGGTCAGGGTGCGCCAGCTATGGGCAGCCTTTTTGGCATCAAAGGTCTTTTGCAGTTCGCTTTGCCCGCTGGAAAAGCGGTTGCGCAGCGAGGCGTAGGCCCGGCTCAGCGGCCCCGGTTGGGAGCCGCTGGAGCATGCAGGCATGGTCAGAAGGGCTGCGAATAACGCGGCCAGGCAAGCGGTGAGACGGCGGTGCATAGGTTCGCCTCGCAAAATTCGAGGTGAGCTGCCAGATCCGAGACGAACGGCCCGCGGATTACAGCTCCCGTACTGCCTTCCGGGGTATCATCGGATGATAGCACCTGCGGTCTTGCGGTCGAAATGAGGGAGGAGCCATGGCGGAAAACCCAAATCCCAAGGAACGACTGGTGAGAGTGTTCGATGCAGAAAAGGAGAGCGAAGCGCTGGTGGTGCGCGGGCTGCTCGATTCCAACGGCATCGAAAGCCTCACCCAGCCCGTCGATCTGGAGCAGGACCTGTTTCCCGTGGGCGGAGTCGCCATCCTGGTGCGGGAGGAGCAGGCGGAGGAGGCAAAGGAGTTGATTGCGGCATACCGGCAGGAAAAGCCCGTCTCTGAGGACGAGGAACTCAGCGAGGAAGCGGCGCCGGAATAACCTTTTCGCCGTCCAGATAAAAGGTGACAGCGCCGCTCTGGTCGGTGCGGTATGTCGCGATGTGGCGGCTTTGTAGCCGGTCCAGAACCTCGGCCCGAGGATGCCGAAATGGATTGCGCGCCCCCACTGAGATTAAAGCAAATTGCGGCTTAACCGCTGCCAGCAGCGGTGGCGAGGTGGAGGATGCGCTGCCATTATGCGCCACCTTCAGCAAATCCGCCTGCGGTTGCTGGGCCGCAATGGCAAGTTCCATGTTCTTTTCCGCATCCCCCTCCAGCAGAAATGCCGTGCTTTTGTAGGCGAACCGCAAGACCAGCGAGTCGTTGTTGCGCGGTTCGGCTGCGGGCTGCCAATCCCGAGGCGGGGAAAGCACGCGAACCTGCAGGCCGCCAAAGGAAAATACGTCTTCGCCGCGGTGTTCCACAACATTTACGTTCTGCTGCCGCGCAATCGCCAACACACGTTCCAGCGCTCGCGTGCGTGGGTTGGGGCCCAGCCACAATTCGCGCGGCCGGAAATTGGCCAGCACGCTGGGCAAACCGCCCAAGTGGTCGCTGTGGCCATGCGTGAGGGCTACCGCATCCAGGCGGGCAATCCCGCGCCACCACAGGTAGGGCGAGATGACGTCTTCGCCGTAGTCGAATTCCGAGCGCCAGGGACCGAAGGGCCCAGCGGCGTCAATTAGCAGGGTCTTGCCGTCGGGTGAGACCAGCAGCGTGGAATCGCCCTGGCCCACATCAATGGCGGTCACCTCAATAAACCCGGGGCGCACGCGCGCGTGGGGAGGAACGATTGTGATCCAAAGCGCACTCACAAACACAGCACCCAGGCCGAACACCGCCAGCCATCGTCGCCGCCGGACGGTAGCCAGAGCCAGCGCCAAAGCCGCCGCGGCGGCCAAGGCGACCTCCGGGCTCGGCGTGGCCACGCGCAAGTCAGCCAGGCGCAGGCGGCCGACCACGTGAATGGTTCCCGTTATGCCTTGCAGCGCCAGTCCGCCAATCAGGGCGGGCAACTTGGCAAGGCTTAAGGAAATGTAAGCCAGCGCAATGGCCAGGGCGGCGGCCGGCATCAGTATTTCGGTTAAAGGGATCACCAGCGCATTGGCAGGGAGAGCCAGTGTCGTCGCCCGGTGGAAATACCAGGCCATGGGCAGGGCCAGCGAGACCTGCATCAGGGCAGAGATGAGCATCACTTCATAAACGCCGAGCAGGAAGCTGAGGCCGCCGGGCAGTAACAGGTAGGAGGCGCGCGTGCCCACGAACCGGCGCAGGCGGGCGGCAACCATGCGCACGTCAAGGCGGAACTGTGCCAGCCGGGGGGCGAAGGAAAAATCGTAAGCCGTGGCATCCAGCCGGCGCAGGGCGCGGCGATAGGGCTGTGAAGTTCGTTCGATAATGGGAACACCGATGCCGGCGATGGCCAGCACCGACAGAAACGTCAGCTGAAAACTGGGGTCCAGCAGAGCGCGAGGCTCAAGGAGGAGAATGCCGAGGGCGGCGCCGGCCACCGCGTTTACGGGTGCGCGATCGCGGTAGAGCAGGCGCGTCACCAGGTAGAACAGTAGCATCAGCGCCGAGCGCACGATGGGTGATCCCCAGTCGCACAGGTAGGCGTAGCCAAAGCCCAGCAGAGCCGTACCCAGGCTTGCCCAGAAATCACCAATACGTAGCCGCCGCAGCACCCAGAACACCACAAATGCGAGGATCCCCAGGTTCATGCCGGAAACTACCAGCACGTGGTAAGTGCCGGAGCGCTGGAAATTCACCCGCGTGTCACGGTCAATGAAGGCATCCTCACCAATGACCATGGCGTCCATGAGCGCGGCTTGGTGCGCCGGCCACAAGGCATGAATTTGACTCAGCACGCTGCGCCGGAGGCGGTTACGCCACTCGGCAGACCGGTTACCCACGAACCCGGGCAGCACCTGCACATCCGCTTGGTTGGCGGAACCCAGGGTGGCGATACCGCGCTGCGCCAGATAACCGCGGTAATCGAAGGCGCCCGGGTTGCCGAAATTGCGCGGCGGGCGCAGCTTGGCGGTCAGGCGCAGACGCTGCCCGTAGATATACAAAGGCACGGGTGCGGCTGCCTTGGCCTCGCCTCGGCTCTCCGGCCGTGAGTAGATGGTCAGGCGAATCCCGGCGCGGAGATCTTCACTGGAGCCTTCCGGTCCCACCTGCTCGGTCTCAACTTCCAGCGCCTGGCGCTCTCCGCCGAAGCCGCCTTCGCGCCGAAGGCCGTCGGTGATGACGTGTGCCGTGAGCCTTACCTCGTCGCCATCGGCAAAGCGCAGGATTTCATTATTGACTGTGACTGGGCCGCGCGCCTGAATGGCAAAGGCTCCCAGAAGCGCCAGCGCGCCACATGCCAGCACCGCCGCCCATCGAGGCCGCCGGCCAACCAGGTAGGCGCCCGCAGAGAGAAAAACCAAGAGCGCCAGCGCCCACCACAGGGGCGGACGCCAGATTCGGGCGCCCAGCAGAATGCCGGCAGAGAAGCTCAGGACCGCGTAGAGCAGGGGCTGGCGGGGAGCGAGTTGCGCCGGAACCGGGATGGGAGGCGTGGTCGGAGCCAGGGCTGGCGCTTTTTCGCCGTAGGGACGTAACTGCTCGGCCACAGCCACGCTGACTCCTGACTACCGACTCCCGACTTCTGACTCGCGACTACCGTCTTACCAACTGCAGCACGCTTTCCAGGTGGAAGGTTTCCGGGAACAGGTCCACCAGGTGTGCCTGCTCGATGGCATAGCCGGCGACGGATAAGACGCGCACGTCGCGCGCCAGGGTGGCGGGATCGCAGGAGACGTATGTGAGGTGCGGCGCCTGCAGCCGCCCCAAGGCCTGCGCGACGGCTTCGCCCAGCCCGCCGCGGGGCGGGTCCACCACCACCAGGTCGGGAGTGTCGCGGAAACTCAGCAGGTGCTGCTCGGTGGTGGCGCGCACCGCCCGCACGTTTCTGGGCGCATTGTACTGCAGGTCGGAATAGGAAATCTGTGACGACTCCACGGCGATCACCCGCTCGAAGCTGCGCGCTAGGGGCACGGCAAAGAGGCCGACGCCGGCGTAAAGGTCGAGCGCGGTGCGGCCCCCGCGATCCTGGGCGACAATCTCGACCAGTTTGTCGGTCAGATAGCGATTGACTTGAAAGAATGCGCCCGCGCTGACGCGGTACTCGCCATGGTGAGTTTTATACGGGAGCTCTCCGGCGCCTTGAAGAATTTGCGGAAGCGCTTCCGAGCGTGGTCCGTGTGCCGCAGGTTCTGCCCGAAAGGAAGTTGTGCCCGCAATTTCGGGCAGGATTCCGGCCAGCGTCGCTGAAAACTCTTTCAAGGGAGCGCGAGGCGCGCTATCCGGAACGTACAGTTGCAGGAGCAGTTGCGTGTCTTCGGCATTGGCAAAGAACTCGATTTCGCTGATCGCCGCAGGAACTTTCCCGGCACGTCCCATTTCCCACATCGCTGCGATGGCCCGATTGATCAGCGGCGAGCTGATGGGGCACTCCTCCACCGGTAGCAGCGAATGTGAGCCAAAGCGGTAATAGCCCAATGCAAAGGGCGCGCTGTGTGCCCGCATTCGGGTGCGATTGCGGTAGTTCCATGGCGGCGAAGGATGAACCTGCAGCTCGGTTTCGAGTTGCAGCTTCGCAATGCGTGCCACCGTTTCTTTCAGAATGGCTGCTTTGACTTGCAGTTGGTGTTCGTAGCCGGCGTGCTGGTAGTGGCAGCCGCCGCAGCGCAGAAAATAAGGACACTTCGGCTCGATCCGGGCTGGCGATGGACTCAGCACGCGGCGCAAGCGGGCGCGGGCGAACTCCGATTTCTGCTGCACCACGGCCCCTTCTACTTGCTCGCCTTCGAGAACAAATGGCAGGAAGACCGTTTTGCGCCGCCCGCGCTCGTCCGCCGGCAGGCGCGCCAGTCCGTCGCCCCCATAAACCAGTTTTTCAATCGTGAGGTCCAAACGATGATTGTAATTGGACGGGCCCGGCAAGGAATTGACGATTGAAGATTTACGATTGACGATTGGTTTTGATCGGACGGTGGAAATCCTGCTCCTGTCATCCTGAGCGCGGAGTCGAAGGACCCCCGCACCGTTTTGTCCCGCCACAGTCGTTTCAGGGGGTTCCCTCGGTAACAACTCCCTTCGTCCTGTTCCGACGGTTTGTGCCTAGTGTGTGTTTCGACTCGGGCATGCGTCTTCGCTCAACATGAGAGGGGTAATGATTTCACATGTAAAATAAACTCAGTCGGGGCAGCCCGTACTCCTCCATCAGCCGCTTGTGCACGAACTGCTTGTGCAGTTGCTCGATTTGCGCAGCCGGCATTTTGCGCCGATAAGGAGCCAGTTCGCGGTCGGCCTGGGCGCGCACGGCCACAAGTTCGTCGTCGGGGGTAGCCGCCAGCAGCGCGGCAAAGAGCTTCTCCTCCATAACTGTGAGCCGCCGTTCCAGGTCTTCCCACTGCGGCGACACCGTTGTGAGGCTTTCGGCCAGATTTCGCAGAGCCCTGGCGGCATCTTCTACCACCGGCCTGGCCGCTTCTGGCAAACGCTTAATAGAGCCGGTTTCCGGCCGTCTGTCGGACGGGTATCCCGCCCGCTCACTAAGTTCTTCGAGAATGTCGGCATTTTGGCTCAGGAATGTGCTGATCTCGGCTGCATTCAGCCCTGCCGTTTCCTTTGCCTCACGGCGCCCCCCCACCGCCGCTTCCTTCATTTCTTCCGCTGCCGCCAGCACCTCCTGCGAGCAGTAGGCCAGGCCGTTGATCTTGCGCGGGCGTGCCGGCCGGTTTTCGTAGCGGTCAAAGGTGGCGTCAATGCCGCGCAGCACCGCCTCCAGGGGAATTCCGGCATCTTTCCAGGTTTCGATCAGCGCCCAGTCCAGGGTAGAGAGCAGCAGGGTGGAACCGCGGCGGCGATGGAAGTGCTCTTCGACCTCGGTGAAATAGTTGAAGTAGTTTTCCACGAGATCGTCCGCGGGTCTTAATGGCGAGGCTTGCCGAGGCTGCCGGCCGATTTGCCCGCGGCCTTGCGGGCAGCCTGGTTCCGCTCCCAGATAATGCGCAGGCCCTCCAGCGTCAGCAGGTCATCTACCTCGCTGATGTATTTGGAACCGGTGCCAAACAGGCCAGCCAAGCCCCCGGTGGCCACCACCTTGGTCTCGCTGCCCATTTCCTTCAGTAGCAATTCGATAATGCCATCCACTAGCGCGAGGTAGCCGTAATACAGGCCGGATTGGATGCTGCCCACCGTGTTGGTGCCGATCACGCGCTCCGGCTTGCGTATATCAATGCGGGGCAGCCGGGCGGTGCGCGAGAACAGCGCCTCCGCCGAAATGCCGATGCCTGGGCAAATGACGCCGCCCAGATACTCGCCTTTGGCGGAGATGGCGTCGAAAGTGGTGGCGGTGCCGAAGTCCACCACCACGCAGGGGCCGCCGTATTTTTCCAGCGCGGCCACGCCGTTGGCGATGCGGTCAGCGCCGACCTCGGCGGGATTCTCGTACTGCACCGGCATGCCGGTGCGCACGCCCGGCTCCAGGAACAGCGGCTTGGTCCGGAAATAACGCTCAGAAACCTCGCGCAGGGTGCTGTCCATGGAAGGAACCACGGAGGCAATCACGATTCCCTGGATGGACTTGGGCTCGACATCGGCCGCGGCAAAGAGGTTGCGGAAGAGGACGCCGTATTCGTCCACGGTCTGGGTCCAGTTGGTGGCTACGCGCCAGTGGGCAACCAGGCGCTCAAATTTCGCGGCTTCGCCGTTGGCGCTTTCGCCGCGGGCAAAGACGCCCAGGACCGTGTTGGTATTGCCGACATCAAGGACAAGCAGCATGTGTATGCACCGTAGCGCCGGCATCTTGCCGGCTGCCCCGGAAGGCGTCTCGCCTTCCGGCATGCGGGCGAGACGCCCGCATGGACAGCCGCCGAGACGGCGGCGCTACACTATTGCAACGCTCTTACTCCCCCAGAAAGCACAGTGCGCAGCCCCCTGGATGTTTCCACCTGCAAAAAGCCGCGCGTGTCCAGGCCGGCGGTGACGCCCTCGTAGCCGCCATCCTCCTCCACGCGCACGCGGCGACCCTGGGCGTAGGACGAACGCTCCTGGAAACGGCGGAGCACCGACTCGCGCCCGCCCGGGCCCGGCTTCAGCAAGGCGCGATATTCGCGATCGAGCGATTTTAGCAAAGCCGCGGCCAGCTCCACCCGCGACCACGAGGTTCCGGTCTCTAGGCGCAGGGAAGTTGCCAGGTCTCGCAACTCGGCGGGAAAACCCGACTGGTTCACATTGACCCCGATGCCTACCACCAAATACCGCACGCGCGTGGCCTCCGCGGTCAATTCCGCCAGAATGCCTACGAATTTCTTGCTGTTCAGCAGCAGATCGTTGGGCCAGCGCAAGTCAATCTGCGCTGCCGTACCGGGCTTCTCTCTGCTCCCCCGATGCGCGAGCAGTTGTTCCACAGCTGCGCATGCCGCCAGGCCCGTTGCGAGTGTAATTACCAGCACGTCCGCCGGAGAAAGCGCCGGGCGCAGCACTACCGAACAATAGATTCCCTGCGACGGCGCCGAATGCCAGCCGTGGGCGCCGCGTCCGCGTCCGGCCACCTGCTCTTCCGCCATAAACACGCTGCCTTCGGGGGCCCCTTCTGCGGCAGCTTCCATGGCCGCCAAGTTGGTGGAACCAATCTTGAAATAATGGTGAATCTGTTTACTGAAAATAGTGCCGTGCAGCATGGGCGCCAGAGTTTCCCCCAGCAGCAGGTCGGGAACTTTGCGCAGGCGGTATCCGCTGGCGGAGTGGCCGGCAATGTCCACGCCCAGCCCGCGCAACTGTTGCATCAGGCGCCACACCTCGGAACGCGTCGTGCCGATCTCCTGGGCCACTTTGTTTCCGCTGACCACGACGGTAGCGTGATCCATCAGCAAGCGAACAATCCGGCTCAGCCGCGCGTCGGTGGGGGGATGGATGGCCGCTGCAGTGGTGCTTCGAGTTTTGCCGGCGGGGGCTATGCCGCAATTATGAGGGAGAAGGCAGTGAAATCAAAACAGACCTGTGTGGGCACAGGCGCCCTCGCCTGTGCGGGCGAGCACGGATCGCCTGGAACCCTAACCGGGCTTCACCCGGGCTGGACAGCCGAGGGCGGCTGTCCCTACGTGCTCTATGCGGGCACCACTCGCAGGCTCATGTCTACGGCGGGGGCGGAGTGGGTGAGTTGGCCCACGGAAATGTAGTCCACGCCGGCTTCCGCGTAGGCGCGCACGTTTTCCAGCGTGATGCCGCCTGAGCACTCCAGATTCATGCGCCGCGTGTGCCGGGCCACACGCTCCACCGCCTGGCGCACGTCTTCTACCGGCATATTGTCGAGGAGCACCGCTTCCGCGCCGTGCTGCAGCGCTTCCTCCAGTTCAGCGAGGGAACGCACTTCCGTCTCCACCGGTTGTTCGCCGCGACGGTTGCGCAGGGCGTGCTCGAGCGCGGGCGCGATGCCCCCGGCCAGGGCAATGTGATTGTGCTTGATGAGCACGCCGTCGGAAAGGTCCAGGCGGTGGTTCATGCCGCCGCCGCAGCGCACCGCGTACTTATCCAACGCCCGCAGGCCGGGGATGGTTTTGCGCGTGTCCAGGATGCGCGCCCTGGTGCCGGCCACGGCGTCCACAAATTTACGCGTGAGCGTGGCAATGCCACTCAGCCGCTGCATCAGGTTCAGGATCACGCGCTCGCAGGAGAGGATCACGCGGGCATTGTGGCGAATGACGGCCACCGCCTGCCCGCGATGCAGGCGCACGCCATCAAAAATTTCCGGGTGGCTGGTGACCTCGGGGTGCGAAGTGACGGTGCCGTCCAGGTCGGCAAACACTTCCAAAATGCGGGCGGCGCAGCCCAGCCCAGCCAGCACGCAGTCCTGCTTGGCAATGATGGTCGCCGCGGCACGCTGGTGCGGATCAATGCAGGCGTAGGTGGTGGCATCGCGCGTTGCCCGGTCTTCGAGCAGCGCGTTCTGAATAATGGCGGTTATGCGTCGGCTAGTCCAGTCCACGAGCAGTTGTCAGTTATCAGTTGTCAGTAAAACCAAAACCACTCACCGCAGAGACGCCGAGAGCGCCGAGAAATAATAAATGAATTGAACCCTCGGCGACCTCTGCGTCTCGGCGGTGAAAAGAATTAGCTTAAGTGATCTAAAGCGCGCCGAATCTTCTCCTGCAGTGCTTCCAACTCCGCCAGTCGCTTGCGCAGGCCCTCCACCACATGCGGCGGCGCCTTCTGCAAAAAAGCGTCGTTGCCCAGCTGGCGGCGCTTGTTCTCCATCTCGCGCTCCACAACGTCCAGTTCTTTCTGCAGGCGCGCGCGCTCTGCTGCCTTATCAATCTTCTGCTCGTAGACCACCCGCACCTCAAAGCGCGAGGTGGCGCGCACCCCGCCCGCCTTGGCCAAGGAAGTCTCAACGAACTCCAGGTTCTCGACCGTCGCCAGACGCTCCACCGCGCCGCGGTTGTGCTCAATCATCTCGCGCACGCCGTCCACGGCGTGTACCTGGATGGGCACACGCTGGCGTGTCTCCACCTTAAGTTCGGCGCGCAGGTTGCGCACACTCACGATCAGGTCCTGCAGGATGGCCATCTCGGTCTCCGCCTCCAAGTTTCGCTGGGCGGGATCGGCGGCAGGATACTCCACCAGCGCGATGGATTTGGCAGGCGGCTTGCCATCATAAATGGCGTGCCAGATCTCCTCCGTGATAAACGGCATGAAAGGATGCAGCAGACGCAGCGCCCCTTCAAACACACCTACGATGTTGCCAAATGCAACGCGTGCGGCAGCCTCGTCGCCGTTTTCGCCTGCCAGGCGCGGCTTCATCAGCTCCACGTACCAGTCGCAAAACTCGCCCCAAAAGAAGTCGTATACGCGATTGGCGGCCTCGTCGAAGCGGTAAGTTTCCAGTTCGCTATTTACTTCCTCAGCTACCAGGTTGAAGCGCGAAAGAATCCAGCGGTCCTCCAAGGTGGAGGGCTGAAAGCCGGCAACTCCCTTTGTGGCGCGGGCGCCCTCGCCCGCGGCTTTTTGAAACTCTTTCAGCGACCACACCCCCGCCTGCTCCGCCCGGTCCACATTCATAAAGATGAAGCGGGCGGCATTCCATATCTTATTGGCAAACGCGCGGTAGCCCTCGGTGCGCTTGGGATTGAAAGCAATGTCGGTGCCCGGCGAGGCCATGGCCGCCAGCGTGAACCGCGTGGCGTCGGTGCCGTACTGCTCGATCACCTGGATAGGGTCGAGCACGTTGCCCTTGGTCTTCGACATCTTCTGCCGCTCTGCGTCGCGCACGAGCCCATGAATGTATACCTCACGAAACGGCACTGACTCAGCGAGCGAGCGCGGCGAACCATCCGGCATCG
>DATJFA010000076.1:0-4475 GCA_035496015.1 Terriglobales bacterium
TTCGACCTTTCTGCCTTCCCTGGAGATCCAGAACAGCTACGTCTTTACCGACAATTTCACCTGGGTCCGTGGCCGGCATTCGCTGAAGTTCGGCACTGAGATTCGCCGCGAGCAATTCACTATTTTCCAGCCTGCCGCCTCCCGCGGGAATCTGGGTTTCGGCAGCGATTTCACCGACAACCCCGCGTCACCGGGAAACGGCGGCTCAGCCTTTGCCTCCTTTCTCCTGGGCATCCCGGACTTTGGCGAGATCACCAGCCTGCATAATGTGGACTATCATCGTCCCATCTATTCTTTCTACGTGCAGGACGACTTCCGCGTCAGTCCCCGCCTTACCCTCAATCTGGGCTTGCGGTATGAACTCTTTACCACGGTTAAGGAAGGACACGATCAGGAAGCAACCTTCGATTTCGCCAATCAAGGTTTGCTGGTACCCAAAGGCCAGACGTTGCAACTCACCCCCACCCTGGCCCAGAGCATACCCATCTTCGCCACCGGCTCGCGTGGACTGATCAATCCCGACCTCAACAATTTTGCGCCCCGTATCGGTCTGGCTTTCCAGATCAGCGACAAGCTGGTGTTCCGCAGCGGCTACGGGATTTTCTATGGAGGGCAGGAGAACGGCCCGTATTCCAACCCCAGTCCCGGTTTCAATCCACCCTTCTTTTCCATCCAGTCGTTCAACGTGAATTGTGGTCTGGCCTCTGCCAACCCCGCCCCGGGCCAAACCGACTGTTCCATTCCCAACTTCAATGTTCTGTCGCAGGGGTTCCCGGGCAATTCACTGAGCGACCCCAATACCCCCCTGCTGTTCTCGCTCGACCCCAACCTGCGGACGCCCTACACCCAGCAGTGGCACATGGGATTTCAGTATCAACTGCCGTCTCAAACCCTGCTTGACATCTCCTATGCCGGCTCGCGCGGGCTCAAGCTGTTCGCTTTCTATAACGGTAACCAGGCTGTGCCCACGCCTGATCAGACTGCCCCACTGCTCCCGCGTCGTCCGGTACACACCTGCAACACTTCCGTGCTCCCTAACTGTGATCCTTCCGTGTTCGACACCACCATCACCACCTTCCGCTCGAACGCCTTCTCCAACTACCACTCACTGCAAGCCCGGCTGCAGAAACGCCTGACGCGCGGGCTGCAGTTTGAAGCTTCCTATACCTACAGCCATGCTCTGGATGATGCTTCGAGCGCCAACCTGGGCTCGTTCGCGACCGGCGATTTTCGCGACCAGCGCTTCCCCCAATTGGAATATGGCAACGCCGACTTCGATATCCGTCATCGCTTCGTTCTCAGCTACATGTACGAGCTGCCCTTTGGCAAAGGCAAAAGTTTTGCCGGCAATGCCAGCGGTCTGCTGAATCAGGTAATTGGCGGCTGGCAAGTGGCAGGCATTACCAGCGCTTCCACTGGCAATTACTTCACGCCGACCGATATAGCTACTGACTTGTCCAACTCAGATGGCGGCGGCGATGTCGCCAGTTCCTCCCGCCCCAATCGTGTGGGCGATCCCAACGCGAAACCCTGCATTCCCGGCACTCTGTTCAATACTTGCGCCTTCGCCACCAACACGGTGCTGGGCAGTTACGGAAATGCCGGGCGCAACATTGTCCGCGGGCCAGGCTTCCAGAACTGGGACCTTTCGCTATTCAAAACATTTCCGCTTAATGAGCGCGAACGATTTGAATTTCGCGCCGAGTTCTTCAACGTCTGGAACCATCTCAACCCGGAGCTATTCCCTGCTAAATTCCTGTTTGACAATCCGTCCACGGACCACGGGCTCGACCTGCCCCCGGGTGTGAGCGGCTGCCCGGTGGACAACCGCAACTCCAACTGCTCCTGGGGATTTCCTCAGTCAGCGCGCGATCCGCGTTTGATTCAGTTCGCGTTGAAGTTTTACTTCTGAGGAGGGATAAAGGCCTCGCCGGCAGGCACGCGGCAAGTTCCCCGAATTTGATCTGGGGAGCAGCCGTAGACTAGCCTCTGAGCTGGCAGGTTGGGCAAAGTCTTTATGTCCGACGGAACCGCCGTTTCGGTGAATGCCGCGCCCAGGCTGAGGCGTGCCCTGGGCTTGTGGGACTTGGTCCTCTACGGCTTGATTGTTATCCAGCCAACCGCGCCGATGCCCCCCTATGGCATCATGACCCAGCGGGCACATGGCCACGCGGTAACCACCATCCTGATTGCCATGGTGGCCATGCTGTTCACCGCCGTCAGCTACGGGCGCATGGCGCGGGTCTATCCCAGCGCCGGGTCGGCCTTCACTTATGTCGGCCAGGAGATTCACCCCGCCCTTGGCTACATCACTGGCTGGAGCATGGCCATGGACTACATGCTCAACCCCGTGGTCTGCACCGTGCTATGCAGCAAATTCGCCATGAATTTTGCCCCGGGCGTCCCCTTCGCCGTCTGGGCGATCTTCTTCGTTGCCCTTTTTACGCTGCTCAACCTGAACGGAATCCGCACCTCCGCCCGCATCAATGACGGCCTGGCGGCCGGTATGGGCGTGGTGATTGCCATCCTGTTCGTGGTGGTAGCACGATACGTTTTCCGCATGCCGCACGACGGCCTCTCGTTTTTCACCCGGCCTTTTTACGACCCGCAGACATACTCCACGCGGGCGGTGCTGGGCGGCACCTCACTGGCCGTGCTCACTTACATCGGCTTCGACGGCATTTCCACATTATCCGAAGAAGCGCAAAACCCGCGGCGCAACATCCTGCTGGCCACAGTGCTGGTTTGCCTGCTCACCGGCGTGCTGGCCTCCATGGAAGTCTATGCTGCCCAGTTGGTGTGGCCGAGTTCGACGTACCCCGACGTGGATACGGCTTACGTTACTGTAGCCGGGCGCGCCGGCGGCGCCTGGATGTTCGGTGTGATCAACTTCACGCTGCTGGTCGCGACCATCGGTTCGGGCATGGGTTCGCAACTTGGCGCAGCTCGCCTGCTCTACGGCATGGGGCGAGGCAATGCCATTCCCAAGTCTTTCTTTGGCGCCATCGAGCCCAAGCGGCGAATCCCCCGCAATAATGTTCTTATGGTGGGCGCCATCGCCATGGTGGGGGGATTGACCATCAGTTTTGAACGCGCAGCCGAGTTGCTGAATTTCGGGGCGCTGCTCGCGTTTATGGGAGTCAATGCCGCCGCTTTCACCCATTACTTTCTGCGTCAGCAGGAAAAAAGGCTGACTAATTTCATCATCCCCACACTTGGCTTCCTGGTGTGTTTCGTGCTCTGGCTCAGCCTCAGCATGCCCGCAAAGATAGCCGGCGTCGTATGGATGAGTGTCGGCATCGCGTATGGGGCGTATCGCACTCGTGGTTTCCGCAGCGAACTGGTCAACTTTGATATTCCCGAGGAATCGGCGTAATGTGGCGCGCGACGCATGTGACTCTGCTCAGAGCACTAGCACTCTGGGTGGCGGCAATGCTGGCCGCCACATGCGCCGCCTTTGCCGCGCCCGCCAGCCTCAGCTCGTCACCTGAAATCATCCTGCGGCAGAACTGGTCCGTTGCCTCATCGGCGGATGCGCGCGACGGCGGCGCTGTGATCTCACTCCCCGGCTACGCGACGCGTGATTGGTATCCGGCCACGGTTCCTACCACCGTTCTCAGCGCGTTGGTTAAGGACCAGGTTTATCCCGAGCCGTACACCGGCATGAACCTGCGCTCCATTCCGGGCACGACTTACCCGCTGTTCGAAGATTTCTCCAATCTGATGATGCCTCCCGGCAGCCCCTTCCGCCACGCCTGGTGGTATCGCACCGAGTTCAACTTGCCCGAACAGTACCGGGGCAAAACTCTGTGGCTCGCTTTTGACGGGATCAACTACAGGGCCAATGTGTGGATGAATGGCGTGCAGATCGCCTCCGCGGACAAACTCGCCGGCATGTGGCGTCTGTTCGAATTTGACGTGACCACGGCGGCCCGGCCCGGGCAGGCAAATTCCCTGGCGGTGGAAGTTTTCCCGCCCCAGCCCCGCGACCTGTCCATCACCCTGGTGGACTGGGCGCCCATGCCGCCCGACAAGGAAATGGGCCTCTGGCGCGATGTGCACATCCTTGCCACTGGCGCCCTGCGGCTGCGGTACCCTGCGGTGATCACCAGGCTCAACTCACCCGCTAACGACCAGGCTTCGCTCACCGCGAGAGCTGAGTTGACCAACTCCGCCGACCACGCGGTCGCTGGCGTCCTCAAAGGCAAGATTGAAAATATTGAATTCCAGCAACCGGTGCGGCTGGGTGCCAAGGAGACCCAGGTCGTTCGTTTCGACCCCGATAATTTCCCGCAGCTGAAGCTCGCCCATCCGCGGCTGTGGTGGCCGGCGCCCGTGGGCCCACAGAACCTGTACGATCTCAACCTGCAGGCGGAAGTGGATGGCCAGGTTTCCGATTCCAGCCACACCCGTTTCGGCGTGCGCGAAGTCACCTCCAAGCTCGACCAGCAGGGCCACCGGCTGTTTCAGATCAA
>DATJFA010000077.1:0-3759 GCA_035496015.1 Terriglobales bacterium
GCCGCAAGTCGGGCCGCGGCTTCTATACTTATTCCAATTGAGGGCCCCTGATGGCCGAAGTTCCCGCTCCTAAACCCGCCGCCGCGATTCCAGAAAACCCTGCCACCAGCGCAACAGCGCCGATGCCTTCCCACGCCGCCCGGGAATCGGCTAAGGGCAGCGAAGTTCCCTGGTACGCGCTGGCGCTGCTGCTGGGAGCGATAAGCGGGTTCGCCGAGGTAGCCGTTGGCGACCTTATGCTGACCGGCTTTCTGGCGCTGTTTTTCTGCATGCTGATGGGCGCTTTGCGCCCAGGCCGGCCGTGGCGCTGGGTGCTGGTAGTGTGCGGCTGTATCCCTCTTTCACGGCTGTTTGCCGCTGGCGTTCTGCATATGTACACGGAGCGAGCGCAGATTTATGAAGCGTTCTTGTCGTTTATTACCGGCAACGCGGGCGCCTACGTGGGCTCTCTGGGGCGAAAGCGGGCGAACGATCTGTTCGAGATGATCAGGACGGGAAAGCGTTAATCGCGGCTACGCCGGCAACCCCTCTTTATCTAATGCTGCTTTTTCTGCGGCACATATTCGGCGGGAAGGGCGGCGCCTTCGCCGAAGAAGAACTGCTCCAGTTGCTTCACCAGGAACTCCTGGTCCTGAGGGTTGGCGGGGTTCAGGCGGTATTCATTCAGCAGAATCTTGCAGTGGTCCACCCACATGGCCCAGGCGTCGCGGGAAACGTGCTCATAGATGCGCTGGCCGAGCGGGTTGTCGAAGGGCGGCTCATCCAGGCCAGGCAGCTCGCGCTTGAATTTGACGCAAAAGACGGTGCGGCCGCCTTCGGGCATGCTGGGAGAGGAGCTCATGGATAAATTATCGCATAGGGGTCGTCCGGCAGCCGGCGCCCCACCCATTTTTACCGCCGAGAACGCCGAGTCCGCTGAGAAATCTATTTCTTTGGCTCTGTCTTGATTTTCGCAGGTTTTCTACGCGATCTCTGCGTGCTCGGCGGTGAATAGACCGGGGCACTTGCTGCCAGGGCGGTTGGAGTTGTAAGGTGTCCCTCCGTCCATGACCGCCGCTGAGGAACCGCGTGGGACTCACCTACATTGACTGGATCATCATGCTGCTGTACTTCGCCTCGGTGCTGGGCATCGGGGCGGTACTGAAGCGCCACGTCAAGACCAGTACCGATTTCTTCCTGGCCGGCCGCTCCATTCCCGCCTGGATTGCGGGCTTGGCCTTTCTCTCCGCCAACCTGGGGGCGCAGGAAGTCATTGGCATGGCGGCCTCCGGGGCCAAGTACGGCATCGCCACCAGCCACTTCTACTGGATTGGTGCCATCCCGGCCATGATCTTCGTTGGCCTGTTCATGATGCCGTTCTATTACGGCTCGAAAGCGCGTTCCGTGCCCGAGTACCTGCGCCTGCGCTTTGACGAGAAGACGCGCGGGCTGAACGCCATCTCTTTCGCCGTGATGACGGTGTTTTCCTCGGGCATATCCATGTATGCCATGGCGCGGCTCATCCAGGTGCTGCACGTGCTCGACCCCATCTTTGACCGGCTGCACATCGCGCGCAGCGGCATTTTTCACGTCAGCGTAATCGCTTCCGCCATCATCGTGCTGGTTTACATTCTCCTCGGTGGGCTCACCAGCGCCATTTACAACGAAGTGCTGCAGTTCTTCCTGATTGTGGCCGGCTTTATCCCGCTGGTGTGGCTGGGGCTGAAAAACGTGGGCGGCTGGCAGGGGCTGACGCAAAAGCTGCCCGCCACGTTCACCCACTCCTGGATGGGCATGAGCAGCGCTCAGACCAATCCCCTGGGGGTGGATTGGTTCGGGCTGGTGGCGGGGCTGGGATTTGTGTTGTCGTTCGGCTACTGGTGCACCGACTTTCTGGTGGTGCAGCGGGCCATGGCGGCAGATTCGATGGTGGCGGCGCGGCGCACGCCGCTGATCGCGGCGTTTCCTAAAATGTTTTTTCCTTTCCTGGTGATTCTGCCAGGGCTGATTGCCATCGCGCTGCCCAGCGCCACTGCCCACCTGACCGCGACCAATGCAGGCGCAAGCACGGCCGCGGTGGAACAGGACAGCAAAGGACTGATCCCGCCCAAAATTGATTCCCGCACCGGGCAGCCGCTGCTCGACCGCCAGGGCAAACCCATCCTGGACTACGACCTGGCCATTCCCAACATGCTGCTGCACTACTTCCCCACCGGCATCTTAGGCCTCGGGCTGACGGCGCTGCTGGCCAGCTTCATGTCGGGCATGGCGGGCAACGTGACCGCCTTCAACACGGTGTGGACCTACGACATTTACCAGTCCTACATCCGCCCCAACGCAAGTGACGAGCACTACCTCTGGATGGGCAGGGTGGCCACAGTCTTTGGCATAGCTTTGTCGGTGCTGGCCGCCTACGCCACCACGCGCTTCAACAACATTATGGACATGCTGCAGCTGGTGTTTGCCTTCGTGAACGCGCCGCTGTTTGCCACCTTTTTGCTGGGCATGTTCTGGAAGCGGGCCACCGGTCATGGGGCATTCTTTGGGCTGCTGACGGGGACGGTGGCGGCTGCCTTTCACCACGGACTGACTCTGCCCGTGGGCGAGCCGGTGGGCATCAAGGGCGGCTGGCTGGGGCACATCGTGCACTTCTACCCCAGCGACATGGCGCAGAACTTCTGGACCGCAATCTGGGCCTGGACGACATGCTTCGTGGTCACCATTGTGATCAGCCTCGCAACCCGGCCACGGGAGGACAGCAAGCTGGTCGGGTTGGTGTATTCGCTTACCGAGAAGCCCAGCGAGAAGCACCTGCCCTGGTACGAGCGGCCGGCGGCGCTGGCGGTGGTGATCGTGGTCGTGCTGCTGCTGCTGAACCTATTCTTCGGCTGAGAGGAGGCCGGCGTGGGAATTGATATCCGCTTGCCCATCGGGCTTGTCTTTGCCGTGGTGGGGATTCTGATGATAGCGTTCGGCGCCGCCAGCGACAGCGCCATCTATCAGCGTTCGTTAGGGATCAACGTGAATGTCTATTGGGGCCTGGTGCTGCTGGCCTTCGGCGTGATCATGGCGCTGCTGGGACGGCGGCGGAAGATTGAGTAATTGAGTAATTTGTAATTGGCAATTTGAAATGCAGGCGTTGCGGGAACCGAGAATTGCAAATTAGAAATTACTAAATTACAAATTATCCAAATCTCCCGTGCTTCCTCTCACTGATTCCTTCCGCCAGCTCTTCGGGCAGGCGCCGCGCGTTTTTCGCGCGCCCGGGCGGGTTAACCTGATTGGCGAACACACCGACTACAACGATGGCTTCGTCATGCCGACAGCGATTGAGCTTGCCTGCTGGGTGGCCATTGCTGGACGCGAGGATCGGCGCCTGGCAATTCACTCGCAAAATCTGCAGGAAACCGCGGAAGTTGACCTCGACCAGAACCAAGCGCAGCGCCGGAAACGCTGGAGCGATTATGTGCAGGGGGTGGCGGTGGCGCTGGAGCAACGCGGGAAAAAGCTGCGCGGCGCCAATCTGCTGATTCACAGCGAGGTGCCGATCGGCTCCGGGCTCAGCTCCTCGGCCGCCATTGAGGTGGCCAGCGGGCTGGCTCTCCTGGCCAACTCCGGCCTGGAACTGGAGCGACTGGAGCTCGCCCGGCTCTGCCAGAGCGCGGAAAATGAATTTGTAGGGGCGCGCTGCGGCATCATGGACCAGTTCACCGCCTGCTTTGGGCAGGCGAAACACGCGCTGCTGCTGGACTGCCGTTCCCTGGAATATCGTCCCCTGCC
>DATJFA010000078.1:0-8175 GCA_035496015.1 Terriglobales bacterium
CCCCAGCGGCCATAGGCTTTCAGAATCACTTCGGTGTCGCAATGGCTGCGGAAACTTGCGCCCTCGTCTTCCAGACGCCGGCGCATCTCGGCGAAGTTGTAGACCTCGCCGTTGTACACGATCCAGTTGCCGGTCTGCGGATCGTGCATAGGCTGATGGCCGGCCGGAGAAAGGTCGAGGATGGCCAGCCGGCGATTGGCCAGGCCCACCTGCAGTTTGCCGGCCGAAACAATCTGCAGCCCGGAATCGTCGGGGCCGCGGTGGGCAATGGACCGCGAGGCGCTGGCCAGCGCTTCCATCCCCAGAGAACCCGTGCTGTCAACAAAACCTGTAATGCCGCACATCTAGCGCCACCCCGCCAAGGTCCACCCATCAACTGGGCGGAGCCGTCCCGTCTTGCGCGGAACCAGCGGCGGCACCCGATCGCCCACAGCTAGAGAGCTTCCCGCGTTCAGAATTCTGAAAAGTTGGCTGGAATTGAATGGCATTCTAATGGACACGAGCGCACCGGGCAATCAACTAATCAGTTTATTTTTTTCGTAGCCTGGCTGTTCCAGCAGAGGAGCGGGATTCCTTAATGTCTCGATCCCCTTTTCCTGACGGCGCGATTTGTGTTGCTCCTGTTCCCACTGCTTTGCCACCACAAATTGCTGGAACACGGCGTGCATCGCGCAAAAATGAAAGCCGTGCACACCGTCGAGAAATCCCAAGCGGAAAAAGTACATGTACAGAAAGAAAAACACCGAGCGCCCAGGCAGATGCGGCCAGATGCGCTGCTTGATGAAGCGCTTGCGCTCCGCCTGATTGCCCCAGAGCCGCGGCTTGATGCTGCCCGCTTCCTCGCCACTCAAAATGCGGCTATAAATGCGGGTGTTGTAAGTCGAGTAGCGGTTGTGTTTGGCGATCCACGCATCCATGCCGCGAAGATCTTCGTGGATGATGTCCCTGCAGCAATACCCGACAGGGCCGTCGAGAATCAGATGTTCATCCACCTCACGCTGTTCATAGCGGCCGAGACGATGTTTGAATAACCGCAGGTTCCAGCTCGGGTACCATCCGCAGTGACGAATCCATTTCCCGTGGAATATGAATCGCCGGTTCAGAAAATAACCTGTAGGTCCACTGTCCTGCGCGAGAATCCTGCCGATTTCTTCGCGCAACTCCGGAGTCAAGCTCTCGTCTGCGTCCAGAATGAGCACCCATTCGTTGGCAAAGGTCAGGCTGTCAAGCGCCCAATTCTTCTGGAGCGCATATCCTTCGAACCGATGCTGCACAAATTGCGCCCCAAAGCTCTTAGCGATCTCCCCTGTGCGGTCTGTACTGAATGAATCCACGACGAAGATTTCATTAGCCCAACCGGCAACGCTCGCCAGGCACGCAGCGAGATGAATTTCCTCGTTATATGTGGGGATCAATACGGAAACCGGCGCACTCATGCGTGGCTCTCCACGGCCTCTGCGAGGATCTCCGGCACACCCGCGAACTGCTGCACAAGGGTCCGCGCGTGCGCGGACCATTGAAACTGCTCCGCGCGTTCCAGTCCTCTCTGTGCCAGTCCGCCGCGTAACTCGGCGTCCCCCATCACCGCCGCAAGCTGACGCGCGCAATCCGCATCATCAAAGGGGGAGAAGTACAGCGCGGCATCCCCGCACAGTTCGCGGTTGATGGGCACATCGGCGGCCAGCACCGGCAGGCCGGCGGCCATCGCCTCCAGCAGGGGATGGCCAAATGATTCAATTACAGAGGGATACACGAAAATGTCGGCCTGGCCGTAGAGCTGGTCGAGGGTTGTGCCAGTGAGCACACCCGTAAGTTCAAGCAGGCCAAGCTGTTGCAGGTTAAGCGCCAGGGCGCGGTCGGCTTGGCGAATGGGGTTGTGAATCTTCTCCCATCCCGAGTCGCAAGTGGTGATAAGACGGCACTTAGCCTCGATTTGGGTAAGGGCGCGGAGCAGCGTGCCCAGGTTCTTGTGCTCGGCATAAAGAGAGGTAAATAGCAGGCGCACAATACCTTGCGGGGCAAAGGGGCGGGGCGCCGGGGAAAAGCGCTTTCGGTCCACGCCATAGGGGCTGACCTGCGCGGCGCGCAGGGGCACGGCGGCCTGCAGCTCGGAAAGCATTGAATAAGAAGGGGTTATAACCACGTCGGCGGCGCGTGCCGAGCGCCGCGCGAGAAAACGGCGGAGCGATTCAGCGAGACGTGCGCGGGGGGTCTTCTGGGGGAGGATACGATCCATGTAAAGTGTTGAAAAATAAAGGCTATTGCGCACCAGCAGGAGCTGGCGGCAGGGGCAAAAGAAAGTAGCGAAGTTAGCGGTGGAGTAAAGGACGTCAATGCGCTCACGTCGCAAAAGGCGGGGGAGCTCGACCTGGTCGAACCAGAGGCGGCGGAGCCAAACTAAGTCCTTTGCCAGCACAGAGATACGGGGAAGGCCGCGCAGGAAGGGGGCTTGCACCTCGGGCACCAGAAAGAGGTAGTCGTGCTCTCCGGTCTGGGACAGTTCTTGAGCTAAAGTATTGATGTAATTGGCAGCTCCGCCCATTTTGGCGGCGAGGGCATGGATCAGGATGCGCATGAATCAGGACGAGAACTTGTAGCGAAATTGGTTAAAAACCAGCATGTTTCAGCCAAAAAAGGGGCATTTTTTAGCCCACAAAAAGGCCTGTTTTGGGGAAATTGGGAGAAAGCACGTAAGGACAAAAGCCCGAGATGAGCTGAAATGCCCGGCTAAAAACGTCGAAAAATGGGCTCAAAATACCCTGTTTTGACCCCGTTATTGGCGGCGGCGTGGGTCAGGATGCGCATCGCTTCAATGCCGGTCGCACTGGTTCACGCCGTATCTGGTTTGGAAGACTCTTAGAGTTGGGAAGCAAAGGCAGGCCAGCTATGATTCCGAAAAAGAACCATTGGTCAATACCGGTTGCGACGTCACCCATAACCTGATGACCCTTCGTGAACCATACGAAGATGATGCAAAAGTACGTTGCGTAACAGAGCGCATAGGAGCAGGCGCGTGAGTTCCGGGCGCGAACTGCCTTTTTGAAAAGCAGGCCCCCGGCTACGAACCAGAACAAAAGGAAACTTGCGAGTCCAAACGGCCCCAGTTCCCACCATACCTTTGTGAGCCCATTCTCAATCGAGACACCGTGGGCTGTTAGCAAAGGGGCACCGCCGGGAACGTAATCTAGGCCCTGGCTGTCAGCGCCAGTTCCTCGCCCTAAAAGGCCAGCCCCATTTGTGACGACACTTATTTCGTCCAAAAGAAAATTAACCCTCTCTTGAATTTCGGGAAGGGAGGAAACAAAATACTCTGAGCTGCTGGCGATCTCCTGAGAGTGCCTCAAGTGGGCGAAGCCCGCGAGCACACAAATGAGCAGCAGGGAGACCCAAAACGTAGCAGTTCTGAATACATAGCGCATTTTCCAAGCAACGAACAGCAGTCCCACCAAGCACAAATAAAGAGGTGTACGGCGGTCACTGACAAAAATCCCCCCAAGGGCTACGCACGCCGACGTAAAGGCTAATACTCGTCGCCCGACGGATAACTGCAAATCACCAAGCATGGCCACTGAGAGGAAGAGAGCTAAGGCACAGTAGCGAGAGTATTTTTCTGCATTTCCGAACGCAGAAGAAATCAGGGGAATCGCTTCGTTACCGAATGAATGGTAATCGAGCCCACCGCGCACAGACTGCAGCGCAACCGGTAGCGTCCCAAAGTGAAAGTACTGGTAAATCGCCAGGAAGAATAGGGGGATGCACAAAGCTGAAACGAAAAGCATGAGATCTAACGATTTTTGTGAATCCTGAGAGAATGAGGTTCCGACGAACACGAGCGGCAGAAACCAGGCGTAACTGTGCAAACCAACGAACCCAAACCAGAAAGTGGGTAGGGCAGGATTAAACATACCCACAACGCTCACGGTTGCAAATAGAGCAAGACTTGCCAAGAAGGCGCTTGGCCACTTGAGACGTCTTTTATGTCCGAACAGGACTGTCTCAACGAAATACCCAATGTAAATGCCTGCCACGATGAGGTCCGCCACCAGCATTAACTGGGGTGGCTGGCTGGGCAAGAGACGGCGAACTATGTCTGCAATAACTAGCCAAAACATCAGAAACCAGAGGCCGCGCCGCCAATCGAGGCTTGCCAGCGCGAGAGTCAACGCGGCGATAGCAACAAGCAAAATACCAAGCCCTGGGATACGCGAGTCAAAAGGCCCCACTGCAAAGTCCACAAACTTTGAGATGGCTTCGTATGCAAGCACAACTAACCCGCACCCAGCACCGATGATGGCCAAGCGAACTGCGGCGGTTCCAGGCTGCTGTTGGGAGTACTGCCATACCTGTCGCATCATTCCTCAGCGCAACTCATTGCTTCTGCGGGTTTGGTAGGCGTGGGTAAGTTACGGCTTCGAGGTCCCGCAGTGGAGAGTTGGCGCACCGCGCTGGCCATTTGCCGACTGGCAACCAATTCGTCCTGCGATTCGGAGACTCGCATGGAATGCGCGGACATGCAGGCGTAGAGTTTGCGGTCGCCGTAGAGCATCTCGACGGCCTGGGCTAAACGTTGAGTGTCGCCGCAGGGAAAAACAATGGCATTTTGGCCCGGCTGGGCCGTGTCGCGCGAGCCGATGCAGCCCACGCGGTTGCTGACCACAATAGGGAGACCGAAAACGCTGGCCTCGGTGGCCACCAGACCGTAGGCCTCAAAGCTGGAGGTCACGGCAATAACGTCGGATGCCGCGTAATAAGAAGGAACCGAAGATTGATTGACGAAACCTGTGAAGCTAACGTTCCTGAAGTTCTCACGCTGGCAGAAGGCTTCCATCGCGGGCCGCTGCTCGCCCTCGCCGACCAGCAGCGCCCAAACTGACAATCCTTTGCGAACTAAAGAATTCACTGCAACCAAGACATCCATGGGCCGCTTGCGCGCAAGGTACTTGCCGCAGAACAGCACTACAAAGGTATCGACCGGGATGCCGAGCGAGCGGCGCACATCTTTACGAGTAGCGGCACGGTTAGCGACCGCCTCCAGCAGTCTCCGACGCTCGATAGGATAGACGCCGGGGAAAAGACGGTCTTCGGGGATGCCATAGCTGGCGTGGTACGCGCGGTTGTTCTGGCCGATGAAGAGCGCGCCATCCACATAGCGGTAAAAACCTTTTACGACCACGCTCTTTAGCACGCGTTTCCACCATGAGGGGGTAACCAGCGAATTGGAGTCGGAGTAGAGCAGGAGGGGGCGTCGGTAGCGGCGCGCCCAGAACGCTACTCGCCAGTTGGTGCGACAGGCGTAGCCAAAGACGGTGACCACATCAGGCTGAAAGCGGTTCAGGGCCTCTCCCACCGAGGGATTGTCCACGTCCCAGAAAGTCATGCGCTGAAGCGGTCGGGGGCGAGCAAGAAATTCATGAGCATATCCTTCGAGCAACGGGACATCCCACGACAATTCCGTCTTGAATCCAGGATCTGCGTATTTCTTCACGCCCCAGTCGCAACAGAAAAATACTTTCAATTCCAGATCTTGGACACAGGCCATCTCGCGATACCAGGGCGCGAAGTATTGAATAGGATGGCTGACGATGATGGCAATGCGAATCGGCATGAGGTTCAGTTGTTCGGGACTGGAAATGATTGCTTTGGCGAAGGATCGTTCACAGAGTGGAATCTGCTATAGTGAGCCATCTTCCACCCATGCTGAAGCGTGTTCTCCATGCTTTTGTCGCGTTCTTTTTCGGGCAAGGCATTGCGACAGCCGGCTATCTGCTCTTAGTTCCCCTCTACCTGCACGTGTGGCCGGCTTCGCTCTATGGCGAGTGGCTGACGCTGGGCTCGGTGGTGGCCTACTTCTCCACCTTCCACCTGGGAGTGCAGACCTACGCGGTAAACCGGCTGACGCAGGCCTATGCCCGGGGCGACATGGAAGAGTATCGCCGGGTGCGGGACACGGCCTTCGCCTTTTATGTCTTTGTGGCGCTGCTGGGCAGCGCAGTGCTGACGGCCTTCGCCTGGCGGGCGCCCCTGGGCTCCTGGTTTCATCTGTCGCTCACCAGCCGTCAGGGAATTTTCGCAATCCTGCTGCTGCTGGGCGGTCAGTTTCTGTGGACCATGCCCGCTTCCCTGCTGTGGTGGGTGTATGGCACTACGGGCGATCTGGCCCGAACGCAGTGGGTGATGAACGGCTCCAAGGTGCTGACGCTGGCGCTGACCGCTGGGGCGCTGCTGCTGTGGCCGAATCTGGCAGTGGTGGCCGGGGCGCAGGCGGCGGGATTCCTGCTGATCGTGGCCCTGGTGTGGTGGGATGTTAAGCGGCGGTACCCGGAACTGGCGCCCGGAATCCGGCAAGCGAAACTTTCCGTGCTGCGCCCGGTGCTGGGCGAGAGCATATTCTTCGCGCTCATCAACTGGGCGGTAGCCATCACCCTGCACGGTTCGAACCTGGTGGTGGCGGGGATGCTGGGAACGGCGGCACTGGCGCTGTTCGTAACTACGCGCACGCTGGCCAATTCCATCCGGCAAGTAGTGGGGCTGATTGTTCACTCTTCCTCGACCAACCTGACGCGCCTGGAGGCGCTGGAAGATAAGCAGCGGCTGCGGCTGGCCTTCCGGCTGGTGCTGTTTGTGACCGTGGCGGGGTGCGTGGCGGTTTCGGCTTCGCTGTGGTTTGAAGGCGGCTCGGTATTTGCTTTCTGGACGCGCGGCAAGCTGGCGGCGGATATCTGGCTGCTGCGCCTGTTCCTGCTGTGGCTGGTGCTGCAGTCGCCGTGGATGGCAGCCTCGGCGATCCCAGCGTACACCAACAAGCACAAGGGACTGGCGGTGTCGTACCTGGTTTCCAGCGTGGGCGGGCTGCTGCTGGGCGCGCTGCTGCTGCCGAAGCTGGGACTAAGAGCGTTACCGGTTGCGTTCATCGTGGCTGAGGCCGCTGCCTGCTATCACTTTGTGGTGCGCAATGCCTGCCGCATTATTGGCGAGCCGTATCTGCCGTTTGCCGCCAAGTTGTGGTCAGGCATAATTGGAGTTGGGGCTTGCGCCTTCGCCGCCGCCTGGGCCATCCATGCCGCCCCCGGGCTGCGGACTTTCCCGCGCTGGGTCTGCTCCGGGACAGGCAGTGTAGTCACGGTAGCTATTAGCGCATGGGTCCTTTGGTTGGGAGATGAAGAACGTGGCTTCATTATTCGGAAGACAAGTTCCAGCCTCAGAGTCGTGGGGCGAGTGTTGCCTCTCCGGCTGCGGGTCACTAGCAGCTGACTCCGTCCACACGTCTCCATCGTTCCGCTATTAGGCTTGTCCGAATAACCGATTCACTGTCAACGGAAATTTCCCACTCCCTGAGAACCGGGCACGAGAATGGCGGCTGATCGAGATAGAGACCAGAGCCGTAGGAGGTACGTATGTGAGGGCCGTGGGATTTATCAACATTCGGCGACCGCGGTTGGCTGAGCACGTGTTCGGAAATCAGCGCGTACGGATAATGACCAATGTTCTTCAGTGCTGCCAAGATTTGTGCGTTTGACAGGTGTTGGAAAACCTGACGAATCAGACAGACGTCGGCAGACGGCAAGGCGTCCCGAGTGATGTCCAAGCACTGGAATGTGGTCCCAAGCCGGGCGAAGGTCGCCCGATGGTGTTCAATCAACTCCGGAACGATGTCCACACCAATGTAGTTAATGCCCGCCCGTTGGATGATTCTGCTGCCGATATAGAAGTCCCCACACCCCAGGTCAGCAACCGTCCGAAATCCGTTCTGGCGAATAAAGTTCGTGACCCAGTCGCAATATTGTTCGGCGATTGTGCCCCGTGAACCTGTACCGGAATTGAATCCTTGTTCTTCGTCAGCGCCCCAAGCTCGTCCTGCATAAATGCGCCGAAATACCTCGGCGGTAGGAAGATTCTTGTAGCTACGGGCGATTCGAGGCAGCACCCAGCCTCGGTAGTAAAGAGAGCGAACTCCGTCACGTAGTACGCGCATATGCAAGGGTTTAGTGCTTCACCGCCACGGCCAGCAAATTCTGAGTCAGGATGAGGCGGGAACCGGGGTCGCCGGTCTCGGCCATGTGTACGAGGCGAAATAAAGCGCGCAATCCTGTCCACAGACCGCGTCGGCCCAAGCTCTTCAACCCATGTACGGGCGGCACGTCCTCGCGGCATTCGAGCGAAGCGAAGCCACAGGCC
>DATJFA010000079.1:0-4013 GCA_035496015.1 Terriglobales bacterium
GTTACCCGCGGTGGGCGCGGGTTTCGCGCAATAAATCCCCACAGCCTCGTTCTACATAGGAAGGCCGGAAAGCCAGGCGCCTCCCTCCCGGACCAGAGAACAACTGAGGCAAGGACCATGAGGAAGCTCATTGCAGTGGTAGTGTGCCTGTTTGCAGTATTAGCAGTGGCGCAGGAGAAACCGGCGCCGCAGGAGAAGATAGCGCAGGACAACGCGCCCGCGCTCACCATCTACAACCAGAACTTTTTTGTTGCCCGGGAGCGCCTGCCGCTTTCGTTGCATAACGGCATCAATCATGTGCAGTACGCCGGCATGACCAGCCTGCTGGAGCCGGATTCGGTGATCCTGCGCGATCCCGCCGGCCGCGCCCTGCAGATATTGGAGCAGAACTACCGAAACGACCCCGTATCGCAGGAGTTGCTGCTCTCCATGTACGAAGGCAAAAGCATTGACTTCCTGGTGCAGCGCGGGGAGCGCCAGGAGACGGTGCACGGCAAGATCATCCGCAGCGGCTACGTTCCCAGCGCCGCCTACAGCGGCGGCTATTCCCAGCCAGGGATGGGGCAGCCCATCATTGAAGTGGATGGCGTGCTGCGCTTTGGCTTACCCGGCCAGCCGCTGTTTCCGGCGCTCGGGGCCGACACCATTCTGAAGCCCACGCTAAGCTGGCTGCTGGAGACCAACCAGCCGGGAAATTTCGACGCGGAAATCTCCTATGTGAGCGGCGGCATGAGCTGGCAGGCCGACTACAATCTAGTTCTAGCCGATGGCAGTGAGCGCGGCGTCAACCTGGTTGACCTGGTGGGCTGGATCACCATGCGCAACCAGAGCGGCAAGACCTACGAGAACGCGCGCATTAAGCTGCTGGCGGGTGACGTAAGCAAGATCCAGGCGGCCAGTAACGCCCAGCGGGTGTATGCAGGGGTGGCCAAGGCGATGGCCGACGAGGCCATGGCGCCCGTGGTGAGAGAAAAATCGTTTGACGAATTCCACCTTTACACCCTGCAGCGACCCACCACTCTGCGCGATCAGCAGACCAAGCAAGTGGAATTTGTGCGCGCTACCGGCATCCACTCGCAGCGGCTGTATATCTACGACGGCGCCAACCTCGCCAACTACGCCTATTACAGTCCGGAGCAGGCGCGCCAGGACGTGAGCTACGGCACTGCCTCCAATCCCAAGGTCTGGGTAATGCAGGAGTTCAAGAACTCGGACAGCAACCACCTGGGCATCGCCCTGCCCAAAGGACGGCTGCGCTTCTACCGCCGCGATACCGACGGCCACCTGGAGTTTGTCGGCGAAAATACGATTGACCACACGCCTAAAGATGAAACCGTGCGGGTTTACACCGGCAACGCCTTCGATGTGGTGGGGGAGCGGCGTCGCACCAACATTCACATGGATTCCGCCAACCGCTGGATGGAGGAGTCGTTCGAAATCAAGGTGCGCAACCACAAAAAGGAGGCGGTGAACGTGCGCGTGGTTGAGCACCTGTATCGCTGGACCAGCTGGAAGCTGCTGGAGCAGTCGCAGCAGTATCGCAAGACGGACGCGCAGACCGTTGAATTTCCTGTGACGGTGGCGCCCAACGGCGAGCAGGTGGTCACCTATACAGTCCACTATTCGTGGTAGGAATGGGGTTTGTGTGGAGGAGGGGCTCCGCGCCGCCTGGACGGGGTAAAGCCCCGTCCCCACACAATTTCTAAGGCTCGGTTTTTATCGCGCGCACACCCGCGCCCTTTTCGGGTGCGGGTATCTAGATTGTCGAGGGTTCTAACGCAAGGAAGTTAGGATTTGCCGGGCCGGTGTAGCGGCTGGCTGGCTGACTAGTCACGGGCCGGTTAGCCAGGCGACCAGGCAGCCATCCAGCTCAGCACGTGCTCTTTATAGCGCAACTCTTCTGAACTCCAAACACACCGAAGTACATGACCAGTAAGGGAAGCTCTGCGACGTCGAGCAACCACCTTGTGAGCGCGACTTGCGGCCCAGCTCCCGCCGGCGTGGTGCTGAGTGCCTTCAGGCCCGAGGCATCTCGCGGGTAGCGCTGCGAATTCTTTCTCACTGCACGCGAGACCTTTCGGAGCGGAAGCCCCCTCAGAGTGACGCCGGATGAATTGGAGAGCACTCCGAGCGGCGTGCACCACCAAGTCCTTCAACTTAGGTTCTTTCAAGCAACGCCACGCCAAGAACACCGGCGACGCCTCCTGCTGCTAAAATAAAAGGGCGATGGTTCTCCCCTTCGTTCGCGAAATCTTCGCGGACGCGGAAAATCTGGCTCCCCTGTCGCGTGCGGCGTCCCACCTCAAGGATGGCACGGGGCGGGTGAGTGTCTCTGGGCTCACGCCTACCGCCAAAGCGCTAGCAGCCGTTCTGCTGCATCGTCTGGGGGGACGACCTTTGGTGCTGGTGGTTGCCGACAACCGCACCGCAGAAGGCTTCGTTCCCGTGCTGCAGGCCTTTTGCAGCCTCACCGGCGCAGCGGAGCCCGACTCCGTGGTCGCGCTGCCCTCGCGGGACGTGCTGCCCTTCCAGAATCTTTCTCCCCATCCCGAGATCCAGGAGGCGCGGGCCACGGCACTGTGGAAGATCGCAACCGGCGCCGCTTCCCTGGTGGTGGCCCCTGTGGCGTCTACCGCTATCCGCCTTCGCGCGGCCGAGTTTTATGCCGATTTGGCGCGAGTAGTTCGGCGGAGCGAGACGGTGGATGTGGAAGCCTTGGCGCGCCATCTGAATACCGCCGGCTATAGCGCTGCCGACGTGGTGGAGATGCCCGGAGAATACGCCGTGCGCGGCGGCATTCTGGACGTGTACTCGCCCGAAGCCGACCGTCCGGTGCGGATCGAGCTGTTTGGTGACGAGGTAGAGTCCATCCGGAAGTTCGATCCCGCCACGCAGCGTTCTTCTACGACCCTGGACGAAGCGGTGCTGCTGCCCCTGACGGAAACGCCGGCCACGGAGGAACTGCTGGGCGCCATTCATACGCGGCTGTCTGGCCGGCGCGTTGCCGGCACAGAGGAGGTCCTTGAGCAGGCGGCGCTGGCGGCCGGAGTCACGGTGTTTCCGGGTTGGGAGTTCTACGCGCCTGTTGCCGGGGCGAACACCACGCTTTTCGACCTGCTGCCGCGGGCGGCCGTGGTGCTGGACGAACCGGACGCGCTGGAGAGCGAGTTGGAGCATTTCTGGGAGCGTCTGGGCGAAATCCACGAGCGCAGCGGCGTTGGCAACCTGGTGAGACCTGAAGATTTGTACTTTGCGCCTGAAGATTGGGAGCAGCGGGTGAAGCAGCTTGCGGTGATCGAGATCGAGCACCTGGGCATCACTCGCCCCGGCCAGGAAGAACTGACCCTTAGTTCACAGCCCACGACGCGGTTTCACGGTTCCGTCCCTGCGATGGTGGAGGAAGTACAGAAGCTCACCGGGGAAGGCAAGCATGTGCTGTTCGCCGCGGCCAATACGGGCGAGTTGGAGCGCCTGGCCGATATTTTCACGGAATACAACGTTCCCTACCGCCTGGGCAGTCCGGTGCGCCCGGGCGGCGAAAGTTATGCGGAGGAGACCTCGTACTTCTCCGGCGAGGTCTACGCCACCACCGTGGTCAAGGCTTACGTGCCCGACGGCGTGCTGCTGCCGGACGCCGGGCTGGTGATTTTGGGCTCGCGTGACCTGTTTGACGAGTCGGAAGCGGTGGTCACGCGCCCGCAGCGGCCGAAATCGAAAACCTCCACCTTCCTCTCTGATTTTCGCGACCTGGCAGTAGGCGACTACGTGGTGCACGTGGAGCATGGCATCGGCATTTACCAGGGGCTGAAGGAAATCGCACAGCAGGACGGCAAGGCGGAATTCATGCTGCTGGAGTATGCCGAGGGCGCCAAGCTTTATGTGCCGCTCACTCGTCTTGACCTGGTGCAGAAGTACCGCTCGGCGGAGGGCGCCAAACCCGCGCTCAGCCGGCTGGGCACCGCTACCTGGGCCAAAACCAAAGCGCGGGTCAAGAAGGCCATGCAGGACATGGC
>DATJFA010000080.1:0-4745 GCA_035496015.1 Terriglobales bacterium
AGGCACGATCAAGAGCAGGCGAAAGCGGGCAGTCAGCATGAAATTCACCTCGCGTCGGGTCCCGCCATTGGTCAAGCAGGCCGGAACGGGGCATTGTAGACCCGGCAGGCGGGCAGGGCGCAGTCTTATATACTGTATCCAATATTCGCCTGGCAAGCGAATTCCCGTTGCCGGGCGACATTTGCCAATCTGAATCAGCATAAGAGCAAAAGCCAAAACGAGGCTCCGGCTTCCACACGGGTTCCCGAATCAATCAGCCTTTGAAAGAGCGCGAGGCGTAAGCGGCCGAGGTCATAGAGCTGTAGTTCGTCCATATTCTTGTGCCGTCCCCTCCGACATCCGCCCTGTGCTTGCTGAGTTGGCGTCTAAAAGCAGCCCGCATTCCAAAAGCAGGTTCTTCGTCGCGCTCGCCGAGCAAGCTCGGTTCGCGCTCCTCAGAATGACACTGCTACTAAAGGAATGGTGAAGCAGCGCTGAAGCGCTTGCGCCACCCAAAAACCCCGCGACTACAGCCGCGAAACCCACATCGTGCGGCGCAGATAAAGCTAACCCAGGACTTCCGTCTTGGGCTGTACTATGCCGCCCTGAAGGGGCTGAGCTGGCGCAAACGGGCGGGAACTGGCGCCCAGCGTGCCGTGGGGCAACGCAGCTACGCCGAACTGCCGCGCACCTTCCAGTAAACGACGTACTTCTGGTCCGCAATTTTGTAGAACGGGACCAGGGAAACAGGCTCGCACTGACCAGTGGTGCGGAAAGCAAGCTGCTGGTTGGGCACGGGCTCGACCCAGCCCGCCGGATCCTTGGCGCTCGCGCTAACGAGCGGCAACGGTGAGGGAGTGCCATCCGGCGCCAGCGGCCCGTACACCAGATCCTTGGGCAGATCGTCGTTGCCCAGCTGACCGGCCAGCACCAGCGGGCCGTACATCACGGCTTGAAGCGAGTGGTCATCGGGCGTGGGCGCCACGTGCAGGCTCATGGGCAGTTCATAATCCACCTGGTCGCCACTACGCCAGCGTCGCTGCAGACGCAGATAGCTGCCGGAAGCGGCGGTCACACGCTCTGGCTTGCCGTTCACTTTTACGGACACACCTTTTGTCGCCCAGTAAGGGACACGTAGGTTGAGCGCCATATCCACCGGTTTTTCGGCCTGCACCGTAAGGCGAGTGCCCTGCTGCTCGGGGAAATTCGTGTCCTGGATGAGGCGAACGCCCTTTCCCGGCCAATTCAGTTCGGAAGCGATAAAGAGGTTGACGTACACGCCCTCGTTGTCGTGGAAGTAAATGCTGTCGTTAAACTTGGAAAATTCTTCAGCGCCGGTGCCGGTGCAGCACCAGAAGGAATCGTAAGTCGTGCCAAAGGTGCGCCAATAGCCGGGAGCCAGCGACACGTAATACATCTTCAGGCCGGCGGGATCCTGGGTGCCGAGGCGGCTGTTGAATAGCGTGCGCTCGTAGTAGTCCATGGCCGCCGCATCAGCGTTCCAGGAAAACATGTGGCGGGTAAGCTTGAGCATGTTGTAGCCGCAGCAGCACTCTTCGGCGGCGGTGCCGAGCTCGCTGGCCAGCTTACCGGGCTCGGTGCGCCAATGCTCGTCGTTGCTGGTGCCGCCGGTGGCATAAGCGCGCTGGCTGGTGATTTCACGCCAGAAATACTCGGCGATGTTGCGGTAGCGCTGCTCGCCGGTGAGCTCGTATTCGCGAGCGGCGCCAATCACTTTGGGAATATTGGTGTTGGCGTGCAGGCCCTTAAGTTCGTCCTGGCCCTGGGCGAGCGGATCGAAAAATTTCTTGTGGTCGAAACGGTGGCCCAGCTCCAGGTATTCGGTTTTGCCGGTGGCGGCATAAAGGTTGTAGAACAGTTCATTCATGCCGCCGAATTCCACCATCTGGATGCGGGCGAATTGCTCGTCGCTGATCGGGCGGGCCCAGTTCCCTACCCAGCCCGCCATCTTCTGCACAGTATCGAGCGCCTGCTGGTTGCCGCAGTGCTCGAACATATCGAGGTGGCCGGCCATGATCTTATGAGTGGTGTAGAAAGGCGCCCAGACCCGCTTGCCTGCGCGCAGGCGGTCAAACAACTCGGTGGGAAAGGCGCTGAGATAACCGCCGCCATTGGCCTGCTGGCACTTGGCCAAATCGGCCACCAGTTGATTGGCCTTGGTCTTGAGTTCTTCATCGCCGGTGCTGGAATACATAAGCGCGCAGGCGGAAAGGTAATGGCCGCCGGTGAAGTGGCCGCGCAGTTCTACATCCGGCGCTTCCCAGCCGCCGAAGGGCTGGGCGTTGGATTGCAGTCCGGCGGTGACGCGGAACATGTGGGCCAGGCGGTCATTGGGCAGAAGGTGAAGGTAGGCGCGGTTGAACTCCTGCTGCTGCTGAAAGATGCCGGGGCGCAGGCGCACCTGGGTCATGGGAAAAGGCTGCAGGCGGGGAGCGACCTTATCGGGAACGGCAGCCGCAGCAGGAGCGCCACCAAAAGAGAAGACGCGAGGCGCAACGGCGCCGAACAGACGATGAGATGTAAGCGCAGCTCCGGCCAGGCCGGCGCTGGAAAGCCACTGGCGGCGGGTCATGTGCGGAAACGAGTTCATCGTGAACTATGATCCTTTCTTTTCCTGGCCGTAGTAGGCGCCGGGTCCGTGCTTGCGCAGGAAGTGCTTATCGCGCAGAGCGTCGGCCAGCGGGCGCACATCGGGATTCAGCATCAGGCTGGAGGAGGCCAGCCAGGCTACCTGCTCCAGCATGACAGCGACGTGCACGGCTTCCTCCACGGTTCTTCCCCAGCAAAAAGGCGCGTGCCCGGCCACCAGAACGGCCGGCATGTGCATGGGGTCAAGCTTCTCGAAGCGGCGCACGATGACCTGGCCGGTGTTGAATTCGTACTCCGTCTCGATTTCCTCCCCTTGCAGGTGCGGGGTAACCGGAACCGCCCCGCGGAAGTAGTCAGCGTGAGTGGTGCCGAGGCAGGGGATTTCGCGGCAGGCCTGCGCCCAGGCGGTGGCGTGGGAGGAGTGCGTGTGCACGATGCCGCCAATCTGGGGGAAAGCACGGTAGAGCACCAGGTGGGTGGGCAGGTCAGAGGAAGGCCGCAGCGTGCCCTCAACGATGCGGCCCTCCAGATTAGTGAGGACAATGTCCTCGGGACGCATGGTGTCGTAAGGCACGCCGCTGGGCTTGATGGCGACCACCCCCTGGTCGCGAGCGATGGCGCTGCAGTTGCCGAAGGTATCAATCACCAGGCCGCGCGCCACCAGTTCGAGGTTGGCTTGCAGAACAGTTTTCCGCAGGGCTTCCAGCATCATGGGAGTCTCACCAGCCCTGCCAATATAGTGCCGGGGGCCGATGCCGGCAAACCTGCAACCAGTTAGCTTGCGAAAAATTTGAAAACGGTCGTCTCGCGATACTGCTGCCCGGGCTGCAGCTCGGTGGAAGGAAAATTGGGCTGGTTGGGCGAGTCCGGATAGTGCTGCGTTTCCAGGCAGAAGCCGTAACGGCGGCGGTACACCTTGCCGCCTTTGCCATGAGCGCTGCCGTCGAGAAAATTGCCGCTGTAAAACTGAATGCCGGGCTGGGTCGTGAGAACCTGCAACACGCGCCCGCTCCCGGGTTCGTAAATCTCCGCCGCCAGCACCAGTGCACGGTCGCCTTCCCGGCCGGGAATCCAGTTGTGGTCGTATCCTCCTGCCAGCTTCAGTTGCTCATCGTCCGCAGAAATGCGAGCGCCGATGGCCGTTCTCTCGGTGAAATCCAGCGGCGTGCCTTGCACGCTGCGAATTTCTCCCGTGGGGATGAGGTTGGCATTCACCGGGATGAAATGGCGGGCATGAATGGTGACCTCATGCTTAAGAATGTCGCCTTCTCCCTGGCCGGCAAGGTTGAAATAAGAATGATTAGTCAGATTGACGATGGTGTTTTTATTAGTGGTGGCGGAATAGTCCATCCTCAATTCGTTCTGGCCGGTTACGGTGTAAACCACCGTGGCGGAGAGCTCGCCGGGATAGCCCTCCTCACCGTCGGGGCTAAGGTAGGTTAACTCAAGCGAGTTGCCGGAAACTTCCTTGGCTGTCCACAGCCGCTTGTTAAATCCGGTGGTTCCTCCGTGCAGGCTGTTTTCGCCGTTGTTGCGAGGCAGAGTGTAAGTAATGCCGTGCAGGGTGAACCTGCCGTGGGCAATGCGGTTGGCAAAACGGCCGATGATGGCGCCCAGGTAAGGCTTATCGGCTTCATAGCCGGCGAGCGAGTCGTAGCCGAGCACCACGTCAGCCAACTTCCCGGCTCGGTCGGGGGCCTGAAGGGAGACGATGGCGCCGCCGTAGTCGGTAATCGCGGCCTGCAGACCGTTCTGGTTGGCAAGAGTGAAGAGTCGCGCCGGCCGTCCATCGCGGGTTGTGCCGAACGGTTTCCTGGCCATTCCCCCTATTTTAGGCGATGCCGGCCCGCTGTTTGGCGCGCGCGATAATTTCGGCCATAACGTTGTTGACGGGCGTAGATGTCATCGGGTGTCCGCGTTGACAGCCGGCGCTGGAGTGGACTACAACCGGGGTTCGCCACGTTCGCAAAGTGTTGTTTTGGAAACGGGAGCTCATCATGACGAAATTATGGATGTGCACGGCGCTCGTGTTGACCTTCGTGTCGCTGGGCCAGGCGCAGACTGCGGCGGCTACTCCGCCCATGGGCTGGAACAGCTGGAATCATTTTGCCTGCAAGGTTACTGCGGCCGATATCCGCGCCACCGCCGACGCCATC
>DATJFA010000081.1:0-9054 GCA_035496015.1 Terriglobales bacterium
ATTGCTGCAAAGCTACAGGACTTGGTTCCCAGAGCACGCATTTTGGTCGGGCACGGCCAAATGCCAGAAACTGAACTCGAGAAAGTGATGTTCAAGTTTATGCATCACCAGGCCGACATGCTGGTGGCGACGACGATTATCGAAAACGGCCTGGATATTCCGCTTTGCAACACAATGCTGATCAATCGGGCCGAGCGCCTGGGACTCTCGGAGTTGTACCAACTGCGTGGCCGCGTGGGTCGTTCGGATCGCCGTGCTTACGCTTATCTCCTGCTTCCATCCGAGATTGAGCTGACTCCCATCGCACGCCGCCGCCTGGCCGCTCTGAAGGAATTCTCCGACCTGGGGGCAGGCTTCAAAATCGCCGCCCTCGACCTGGAGCTGCGAGGAGCCGGCAATATGCTGGGCGGGGAACAGAGCGGGCATATTGAAGCGGTGGGTTTCGAGCTCTACACCTCCATGCTGGAGCGCGCAGTACGCGAGCTGAAGGGAGAGGTGGCAGCGGAAGAAGTAGAAGCGCAGCTTAACCTCGGCCTCAACATCAGGATACCGGCCGAGTACATCGCCGAGGAGAACCAGCGGCTGCGCATGTACAAGCGCGTTGCCGGAGTGGAGAATGATAGCCAATTGGCCGACGCGCGCGCCGAACTGGAAGATCGCTATGGCGAGCCTCCGCAACCAGTGCGCAACCTGCTCGAATACGCCATGCTGCGATTGCTGTGCAATCGTGTGGGGGTTACGAGGGTGGAGCGCAAGCGCGATCTGGTAAGCGTTAACTTCACCCAGAATGCCGCGGTGGACCCGGAAAAGCTCGCCCGCTTCGTTTCCACCCAGCGCGGAGCCCAGTTCACCCCCGGCGGGACCTTAAAATTTTTCGTTAAGGGCGTTACCCAGGCAGAGGAGGTGCTGGGGCGCATTCGTGGAGTGCTGGAAGAGCTGACGGGAGCGGTTTCAGGGCCCGGTGCGGCGGAGACGTCCGGAGTGACCTCGTAGACTCGGGTTTCAAAGTTTCAGGTTACAGAGTTTCAACATCAGACGCTGTATTCTCGAAACCTGCGAAGTTTGCCTGGTTCGCGCCTGCCGACCGCCCCTTCCCTATGATACCTTTACACCTTCACGCGAGGGGCGTCGCGGTGAGAAAACCAGCCAATCCTTTTCAGCTTCTTACGTTGTTTGCTGTCCTTTGCATTCTCATGACCTTCCACTCGTCGGCTCAGAATTCAGCGCCCGCATCGGTTCCGGCCTTTCATGCGCAATATGATCAGCTGGTCGACGAGTATTTCGACGGGTATTTCAAGATCCATCCTACGGAAGGAACGGCCGCCGGCTTTCATCAGTACGATTCGCGGCTGGAGGATTTTTCCCGGTCCGGCATCGAGCATGAAGTAGCTTTTCTCAAGGAGTACCGGCAGAGGTTCGCGGCGATAAGCCCTCCCTCTGGTCCCACCGCCGCGGCCGATCTGGAACTGCTGCGCAGCAGCATTGCCGGCCAGTTGCTCGACCTGGACAACATCCGCATGTGGGAGAAGGATCCCGACCACTACTCCAGTTTCGTCAGCGCCAGCGCTTTCACCATCATGAGCCGGAACTACGCTTCCCAGGAGGAGCGCCTGCGGGCGCTGGTAGCGCGCGAACGGCAAATGCCCGCGCAGTTCGACGCGGCGCGGCACAATCTGAAGAATCCACCGCGGGTTTATACCGAAGTAGCGCTGGAGCAATTGCCAGGGATCGTCGGCTTCTTTCAGAAAGACGTGCCGGCGGCATTCTCTGAAGTGAAAGACCCGCAGCTGCTGAAGGAATTCCATTCTTCCAATCAGGCGGTGATTACCGCGCTCGAAAAGTACGAGAACTTTGTCAAACAGGACCTGCTGCCGGTTTCGCACGGCGACTTCCGCATTGGGGCGGAGACTTATCGCCAGAAGCTGCTCTACGAGGAAATGGTGGATGTTCCGCTGGACCGGTTAGTGGAGATCGGCATGGCAGACCTGCGCCGGAACCAGCAGGCTTTCCGGGAGACCGCCACAAAAATTGATGCGAAGCGCGCGCCGCAGCAGATTCTGCAGCAACTGGAAAAAGATCACCCGCCGCCGGACCAGCTGCTGGATAGGTTTCGCGGCGTGCTGGGGGGCTTGAAATCGTACATTATTGCCCACCACATCATCACCATTCCTTCTCCGGTACTGCCCATGGTGGAGGAGACGCCGCCTTTTGCCCGCGCCCTGACCTCCGCGTCCATGGACACGCCCGGCGCCTATGAGACCAAGGCCAAGGAGGCGTACTTCAATGTGACTTTGCCGGAGCCCGGCTGGCCACAGCAGCGGCGCCAGGAATTCATGGAGAGTTTTAACCGCGGCACGATCATCAGCACGGCAGTCCATGAGGTCTATCCCGGCCACTACACTCAGTTTCTGTGGGTGCAGGAGGCGCCTACGAAGACGCGCAAGCTGATTTACAGCAATTCCAACGCGGAGGGCTGGGCCCACTACTGCGAGCAGATGATGCTGGATGAAGGCTATGGCCGCGCTCCTGGCGTGCCCCTGGACAAAGACACAGCATTCCTGCAGCTCCGCCTGGGGCAACTGCAGGACGCGCTGCTGCGCGATGCCCGTTACATAGTTGGAATCGAAATGCATACCGGCAAAATGAGTTTCGACCAGGGCGTGGAGTTCTTTGTGAAAGAGGGCCACCAAACCCATGCTGTGGCGGAGATGGAGACCAAACGCGGCACCTCAGACCCCACCTACCTGGTGTACACACTGGGCAAGCTGGAGATTATGAAGTTGCGCGGGGACTACCAGAAGATGGAGGGCCCCGGCTTCAACCTGCAGAGGTTTCACGATGAGTTCATGAAGCAGGGAGGAGTGCCGGTAAAATTAATTCGCAAGGCCATGCTGGGTAACGATTCGCCGGTGCTGTAAAACCAGCACCTAGCAATTAGCACTTGGCATTTGGCCAGTGCGGGTTATTGACGGATACACGACAACTCACTATCCAAAGGAATTCTCTGTAGAGACGTAACTTGTTACGTCTCGCTTTTGTATAACCTCGGAGCTTCACGGGCTAAATGCCAATGGCAACCGCTAATTGCTGATTTTATGAAAAAACGCGTTCGCAAAGCCGTTTTCCCCGCCGCGGGACTGGGCACGCGGTTCCTGCCCGCCACCAAGGCGCAGCCCAAGGAAATGCTGCCCCTGGTGGACAAGCCCATCATCCAGTACGGAGTCGAGGAAGCTATGGCCGCGGGCTGCGACCAGATCATCATGATCACCGGCCGCGGCAAGACTGCCATCGAGGATCACTTCGACGTCAGCTACGAACTGGAAAAAATGCTGGAGGAGCGCAATAAAACCGAGTTGCTCACGGTAGTGCGCCAGATTTCCGATATGATCCACGTCGCCTATGTGCGCCAGAAGGAGGCCATGGGCCTGGGGCACGCCGTGCTCATGGCCCGCGAGTTGGTAGGCGACGAGCCGTTCGCCGTCCTTCTGGCTGACGACATCATGGACGCGCAGGTGCCCTGCCTGAAGCAGATGATTGATGTCTTTGAAGAGACGCAATCCTCAGTGCTGGCAACGCAAGTAGTGGAAGGGCCGGCAATTTCCGCCTACGGCGTGCTCGATTCCAAGCCGGCCGACGGGCGTTTTGGAGGACGACTGTACGAGGTCAGCAATCTGGTGGAAAAACCTAAACCCCAGGATGCGCCTTCGAACCTCGCCATCATCGGCCGTTATGTGCTTACGCCGGGAATTTTTGAGACGCTGGCGCGCACTCCGCTGGGCACAGGGGGAGAACTGCAGCTTACCGATGGCCTGAAGCTGCTCCTGGCCAAGGAGAAGATCTACGGTTATGTGGTGGAAGGCAAGCGCCACGATACCGGCGACAAGCTGGGCTTCCTTAAGGCCACCGTGGAGTTCGCCCTGAAGCGCCCCGACCTGGGCGAAGAATTCCGTAGCTGGCTGAAACAGCTGCAGTTATGATCCTGTCGGCGTCATGCTGAAGGCCTGCAGGCCTGAAGCATCTCGCGGGCATGGCCACAATTTTAAGTGCTGCACGCGAGATGCTTCGCGGCTGAAGCCGCTCAGGATGACGCCAGCTATCGCGGCAAGCCGTGAAGCAGCGCGATCCCTTGTCGATTCAAAATCATTCAAAATCTACAAGTCTTCAAATATCTCTTCTCTTTTTTGGCACCGCATCCGCTGCTGTGTAATCTGTAAAGTTATGGCTCGCCTCAAGATACTTGCTGTTCTTCTCCTCGCTACGTCAGGGTTCGCCCAGACCATCCAAGTTGCGCATCCCGCCCCCGACTTTCCTGCGGACGTGGACTGGCTTGACCAGGGCGCTCGCGTGCCGCATAACATCAAGGGTTACCGCGGTCACGTTCTGCTGATTGATTTCTGGGAGTACACCTGCATTAACTGCATCCGCGATTTCGCGGTGGTCAAGCGCTGGTACGCCAAGTACCACCAGTACGGATTTGATGTGATCGGTGTTCATTACGGCGAGTTCGCCATCGGCCACAATACGGACAATGTGCGCCGGGCGGCGAAACGTTTTCGCCTGCCCTGGCCGGTAGTCTCGGATGTGCGCGGCAGCATCTGGAACGCTTACGGCTCGCAGGTGTGGCCCAATCGCTACCTGATTGATCAGAACGGCAACATCGTGATGCAGGTGGAAGGCGAGGGCGACAATGTGCCCATGGAGAAGCGAATCCGTGAACTGCTGGGGAAGGAGCACCCCGAAGCGATGAAAGTGCCGCCCGATCCTCCGGAGAACACCTTTGCCCCTCAATGCGGCCGGACCACGGAGGAGACCTACGTGGGCAACTGGTTTGGGCGGGGCGCGCTGGAGAACCGGCAGGGCTACCACCAGAACGCCACCACGGACTTCCAGGCTGACCGCGCTCCCAGCGATGGCGGGGTGATTCTGGCGGGCAAGTGGCGCACCGAGACTGACGGAGTGGTTTCGGAAGCTTCCGGCGCCAGCGCCAACCTCCGCTACCACGCGCGATCGCTGTACGCCGTGCTCAGCGTCAGCAACCCTAAGAAGCCGGTGCGGCTTTATCTCGAGCAGGATGGCAAACCGCTGGATAAATCCAACGCGGGCGTGGACGTTAAGTTTGACAGCAAAGGGCCTTACATTGAGGTCAGCGAGCCGCGCATGTATTACCTGGTAAAGAATCCAGAAATCGGAGCGCACAGCATCAGCCTGAGTCCCGATGCGCGCGGCTTCGATCTGCACTCGTTTACGTATGGGAACAACTGCCAGCAGAACTTTGATCAGCTGTGAAAGCCGGTTTAACCACAGAGGCACAGAGACACAGAAAAATTGAAGATTGACGATTGATACTCAGCGCGAGGATAGCCCTTGATTCCAAATCTGTGGTGGATTCTAGGGTTGGATAAAGATGAGAGGCTGGGTACGAGGCAGAACATGTCCAATCTCGACCGCCGGGACTCCCTGGTGCTGGAGTTCGCGGGCAAGCCGGTCGGCGTCCGCGGCCGCCACCGAGATCAGCAGCCCGCCGGCCGTTTGCGGATCAAAGAGTAGGGTCTTAATTTCTTCGCTGATCCCGGCGGGGAACTCCACTGCGCACTCGGCAAAATCGCGGTTGGCCTTGAGCCCGCCGGGAATGTAGCCGGCGCGGACACATTCCAGCGCGCCGTCCAGCAAGGGGACTCGGCCGGCATGCAGGCGCAGGCTGACGTCACTGGCCAGGGCCAATTCGCGGGCGTGGCCGATCAGTCCGAAGCCGGTGATGTCGGTCATGCCATGAACTTGGTAGGCGAGTTCAGCGGTTCGTGGGGGGACAGGCGCCCCCGCCGGTCCCGGCGAGCGTAGCCCGCCGGTAACGATTTCCGCCGCCGCCTTGTTAAGCGTGGTCATGGAGCGGGTCGCCGCTTCAATCCACTTCGGCTCGGCTTGCCCCTTCTTAATGGCGGTTGAGATCACCCCCGTGCCCAGCGCCTTAGTGAGGAGCAAGCGGTCGCCGGGGCGAGCCCCGCTGTTGGCCAGCACCCGCTGAGGGTGGATCAGCCCAGTCACGGAATACCCGAACTTCAGCTCATCATCGCGAATGCTGTGCCCGCCAACAATGGTGCAGGCCGCTTCCATCATCTTGGAAAGTCCGCCGGCCAGAATGCGTTCCAGGATGTCCATGTCGCCTTTATCGGGGAAGCAGACCAGGGCGAGCGCGGTAAGCGGATGCCCGCCCATGGCATAGACGTCGCTTAAGGAGTTGACGGCGGCGATCTGGCCAAAGGTGTAGGGATCGTCCACGATGGGCGTGAAGAAGTCTACGGTTTGCACCAGGGCGGTGTCAGGCGCGATCCGGTACACACCGGCATCATCGGCTTTGTCGAAGCCGACCAGCACGTTCGCGTCCTGTTGCCGGGCTAATTTCCCAAGCACCGCGTCCAGCGCCGCCGGACTCAGCTTGGAAGCTCAACCCGCGGCTTTGACGGTTTCGGTGAGCCGCACCGTCTTGTTTTCAGGCATGGAATCATTGTAGCAATCAGCGCGCAGCACCACGCTGTTACTCGCTGCACGCAAGATCCTTCATGGCTGAAGCCACTTAGGATGACTGCGAGACGAGGGATGGGCCTGAATGCTGCTGACGGACGGCTTACTTCGTGGCCAGGTCCACGAATTTCAGGTCCGGAGCGGCATGGTTCCAGTCGGCGGAGATGTGCTCCAGGGTAAGCCGGAAAGGGCGGCTTTGCCCCGGGGCGAGAGGAGCGGCGCTGAGGTCCACAACGTCGGTGTAAATGCCTCCGGTGGTGCCGGTGGTGAGGACGTGGATGGGCAAGGTTTCGCGCTGCACTATCTGCCCCAGACTGTTCATAAAAATGGCCTGCACGATGGCACGCGTAACGCTCTTATCGCCGGAGTTCGAGATTTTGCCGTCCAGGTAAGTGACTGTGGCGCCCACAAAGTTTTCCGCGGCGCTCATTTTCAGATCGGTAAGCTGCAGTTTAGAGGCGTAAGGGGGAGTGGGGGCCGGCCCGGTCCGCCCGCTGCGGCCGATGACCGCCAGCACGGCCACCACAATCAGGACGATGGCTACGCCAAGACCGACGAAAGTCCAGATGCGGCCACTTTCGTCTTGCTGCGCCGGTTGTGGCTGTATCAGCCCACCCATGGCGGAATTGTACTCCTCGATGACTTAGCCACGAGTAACCGGAGAGGGACGAGCAAGGGTTGGTGCGCTGCGCAAGGCATAGAAAAGCCCGGCAGCAGAGCTGCCGGGCTGAATCTCACCCCACCGCACCCCGGTACAAGCGGCGGTGGGGTCCCGGGATGGACACGGTCTCGACTTCACGTGTCCACGAAAAACCGTCTCGAATTCTTATGGGGCGTGGGCGGTAACGGTAGTGACCTTCAGATCGGGCATCTGTTTGCTCCAGCCCGCGGGATAGTGGTCAAAGTAAACCCGCACCGCGCGTGATTGGTTAGGCTTGATGGGCGCCTGGGAAAGATTCTGTGCTTCGGTGGCAGAGTTGCCTACCATGCCTTCCACCGGCCGCGTCTGCGTTTCCAGAATCTGCCCGTTGATGCCGTGGAACGCGGCCTGCACCTGTACTCCGGTGATGTCGGTGTTGCCGTTGTTATAGAGCATGCCCTGCAGGTAGAACGCGCCGCCCACGGTGGAGGGAGTCATTTTCAAATTGGTGAGTTGAACCTGGTCACCTGTGGGCTGAGTCGGCACCGCCGCCGCGTTCGGGGGCAGCTGCTTCTTGGGCGTTTGCGGCAGCCACCAGATGAGCGCCGCCAGAATGGCAGCGGCAATGACGATCGCGATCAGCGGCCAGGGAAACCGCCGCTTAGGCGGTGTCTGCAACCGAGGGTGCAGGTGTGGTCTTTGCTGCTCCGGATATTGAGGGTTTGTCGCCATCCTTTTAACTCCCGGTCGCAGGGAAACAGCCGTTTGTGACAGTTGCTCACTGAACCGTAGAACTGTTTGGATGTCCGGCTGTGGTGCGGGTTTGCTTCATGGGCAAGCTCGAGGGAAGCCCTAGAAAGCTCAAACTACAAGGAAAAAAGGCACATGGGGCAGCTCTGGAAGGCTCGCTACTGCCCCGCCACCGTCAAACCATCAATGCGGATAGTGGGACACGCGACCGAACCGCGGAATTCCAGGTCGTTGCCGATCTCGCTGATGTTGAAGAACACATCTTTGAGGTTCCCGGCTACGGTGATCTCTTCAACCGGATAGGCAAACTCGCCCTTCGAGATCCAAAGCCCGCTAGCGCCGCGCGAGTAATCGCCGGTTACCATGTTCACACCAAAGCCGAGGAACTCGGTTACGTACAGGCCTTCTTGAATGTCGGCCAGCATCTGCTCAGGTGACCGGCTACCCGGCTGCAGGAAGAAGTTGCCTGGCCCAATACCGGGGTTGCCGGCCAGACCGCGGGAGGCATTGCCGGTGGTCTGGAGGCCAAGTTTCCTGGCGGTATAGGTGTTCAGCAGATAGGAGTTCAGCATTCCCCGGTCAATCACGACGGTCCGCCGCGTGGGTACGCCTTCGCTGTCAAAGGGGCTGGTGCCGAAGCCGCCGGGCATGGTGCCGTCGTCGACGATGGTAACGTTCTCGCCCGCCACCTTCTGCGCCAGCTTGCCGGCGAGAAACGAGGCACCACGGTAAACGGAATCGCCGTTCACGCCTTCAAAAATGTGATCGAGAATGGAGCGGGAGACCATGGGATCAAGCACCACCGGCACTTTAGCCGTGTTTACCTTGCGCGCTCCCAAGCGCCGCAGCGTGCGTTCGGCGGCAATGCGGCCCACCTGTTCCGGCGATTCCAGCCGGCTCAAGCTGCGCGCCACTGAATACCAATAGTCGCGCTGCATGGCGCCATCTTCCGCCTGCGCGATGGGGACCGCCGCAACCGAACAATAGGAGCGCTCGAACTCGCCCACAAAACCATGCGAGTTGGCCAGCACCTTGTGCCCGGTGGCCGCATCGAAGGAGCCGCCTTCCGAGTTGCGGATGCGAGAATCCACATCCATGGCCGCTTTCTCGCAGCGGCGCGCGTAGGCGATGCGCTCCTCCGTGGG
>DATJFA010000082.1:0-3616 GCA_035496015.1 Terriglobales bacterium
GGAACAGAGTAAAAAGCGCCTTTTTTCACCCGGCTAAAGCCGGGTGCTTCCACACAGCTGCCGACTGAATACTCCAAAATGGGTCTAGCCTGGAGTTCCACAAGCGACCAAGGCCAGTGCTTCCATGATAGGAACGAGCCGAATGAGCCGCATGATTTCGGGTTTGCGGAACGGATTCCGGACACCAGAAGAATGAAAATTGTGCTTCTCTGTGCCTCGGTGTCTCCGTGGCGGGCTTTGAACTACCGGCTTCCCATCTCCGAGCGTGCCCGCAGCAACTCCAGTACGTGAGCCCGGCTCAAAATCCCCGCCAAATGCCCGTCTGATACCACCGGCAACTGGTTCACATCTTCGCGCGCCATTACCTCCATGGCGTTCATCACCGGCGTCTCCGGTGTCACCGAGTGAATGCGTTCCAGCGGCTTCATGGCGGCCTGCACGCTGGTCACCGCCCAATCTTCGCGCGGCACCTGCCGCACCTCCACCGGCGTAATCAGCCCGAGCGGCCGCCCATTGTCTACCACCAGGAAACAGCGCCGCCCGGTACGCAGCAGGAAATGGTCCACAAAATCCTGCAGTGAAATGTGCCCCTCTACCTCCTGGCAATCCTGCGACATTACCTGGCCCACGCTCACGCCCGCCAGCGCGTTGCTGGCCTTCAATTGCATGTAGCTGGCCCCGGCCGCATTCATCAGGAACCAGCCAATAAACGCCAGCCACAGCCCGCCGAAAGCTTCATTATGAAAAAACTCCAGAATGCCGTAGAGGATGAATCCAATTCCTACCAACTGTCCGATTCTGGCCGCAATCTGCGTGGAGCGGTCCGCGCTCTTGGTGATTCCCCAGATGATGGCGCGCAGCACTCGCCCGCCATCCAGCGGAAAACCGGGAATCATGTTGAACACCGCCAAGGCGATGTTGATGCGCCCCAGCCAAACCAGCATGGCCACCCCAGGCGCGTGTGCTTCGCTGCTCCAACTCCAGCTCCATCTCCAGCCCAATGCGGAAGCCACCGCCAGCAGCACCACCCCGATCACGAAGCTGGTGATGGGTCCGACGATGCCCATCCAGAACTCGGTGCTGGCGCGCTCCGGCTCTTTCTCGATCTGCGCCATTCCGCCCAGAGCAAACAGCGTGATCTTATGAACGGGCAACCCGCGCGCCTTGGCCACCAATGCGTGGGAGAGCTCGTGCGCGAACAGGAACACGAAGAAAAGCACACCCGTGGCCACGGAGATGCTCCACACAACTCCCGAGCTCCATCCCGGATGGACCTGCTGAAAGTAGCCCCCCAACGAGAACACGATCAGTACCGCGATGATGAGCCAGCTATAGTGCAGCCCCAACTCCACACCGAACAGCCGCACCAGCTTGATCTGCGATCGCACTGCTTCCCTCCCCGGATTCGTCGGGGCTCTGTTCTTATGATGCCGCCCGCGACCGATCGGGAGCAAGCCGGCAACAGTTTTCCCCATGCGGCGCGGTTGGAACTTTCGCGTTGCACTTCCCGTACAATCTTTCGAGGAGATCTTTGATGTCCTCCCATGCCCCTGCGGCGACCGCCGTCGCACCTGCGCAACCGGCCTCCCGTTCGTCCAGCGGCCCAGCGCTGGTCGCCTGCGTGGCGGGCGCGCTGCTTCTGCTGCACCTGTTCACCGCCTCCCGCTACGGCTACTTCGGCGACGAGATGTACCACCTGGCCTGCGGCGAGCATCTGGCCTGGGGCTATGTGGACCAACCGCCGCTAATCGCCCTGGTCGCCTGGGTCGTGCGCCACACTGTGGGCACTTCCCTGCTGGCCATCCGCTTGGTGCCAGCGCTGGCGGGCGCCGCTACCGTTCTGATTACGGGCGCCATCGCCCGCCAACTCGGCGGCGGACGTTTTGCGCAAGTTCTGGCCGCTCTCTGCGTTGCCTGCTGCAGTGTGTACCTGGTGCTCAACTATCTGTTCACCATGAACGCCTGGGAGCCGCTGCTCTGGGCAGCCTGCGTCTATGTCGTGATCCGAATTATTAAGACCGGCAACCAGAAGCTGTGGCTGTGGTTTGGCCTGCTCAGCGGCATTGGCCTGGAGAACAAGTATTCGATGGCCGTGTTCGGTTTCGGCGTTGTGGTGGGATTGCTGCTCACGCCCGAGCGCAAGGCGCTGGCGCATAAATGGATCTGGCTGGCGGGAGCACTGGCCTTCACCATCTTTCTGCCCAACCTGCTGTGGAACATCCAACATCACTTCCCATTCCTGGAACTAATGCGCAACATCCGCGCCAGCGGCCGCGACGTGGTGCTGGGTCCCGGACAGTACCTGCTGCAACAGATCCTTATCATGAATCCGTTAACCTTTCCGGTGTGGCTGGCGGGCGTTATCTACCTGTTCTTTGGGCGCAACGCCGGGCCCTACCGGCTGCTGGGCTGGACGTTCCTGGCGGTATTCGCCACGTTTTTTATTCTGCACGGCAAGGATTACTACACTTCGCCGGTGTACACCATTGCCCTGGCCGCTGGCGCCGTTGGCCTTGAAAGCGTGACACAAAACCGGGCCGGCGCCTGGACGCGGGCGGTTTTCCTGGTGCTGCTGCTGGCCGCCACCGCCGCCATGCTTCCCATGAATCTGCCTGTGCTCTCGCCGAAGCGCCTGGTTCACTACGTCGAGGAATTCCCGCTCAAGCCGCAAGCCAGCGAGAAGGCGCACGCCCGGGCCGAGTTACCGCATTACTTTGCCTGGCAGTTCGGCTGGCCAGAGATGGTGCAGGCCGTGTCGCGCGTGTACCACAGCCTGCCTCCCGATCAGCAGGCCAAGACCGCCATTATCGGCAACAATTTTGCCGAATCCGGCGCCATTGACCTGCTTGGGCCCAAGTACGGCCTGCCCAAGTCCATTGGCGTTCATCAGAGTTATTGGTTGTGGGGACCGCGAAACTATACGGGCGAAATCATGATTGTGCTGGGAGACCGGCCAGAGGCCTTGGCCCAGTCGTGCAGCAACGTCGAAGTAGTAGCCGAGTTGAACGAGCCCTATGCGTCGGCCTTTGAGCGGCATCCGGTATTGCTGTGCCGCGGCCTGAAGCAGAACCTGCAGCAGGTGTGGCCGCAGCTGAAGGACTGGGACTGAAACAAGGTTTCACACGTTTCAAAGTTTCGCAGGTTTCAAGGTTTCACGACGCCGCATCAGAAACTTTGAAACCTCGGAAACTTTGACACCTGCCCCTAATCCGCTCCCAGCCTGGCTTCTTCTTCGCGCTCCTGGATGACCTGCTCGTAGCCGGCCGCGGCATAGTACATGGCGCGGTCGAAGAACTGGTCCAGCAGCATCATCAGTTCCAGTTCGCCGAACAGCTCCACCGGGCGGTCAATCAGCGCTTCCCTCTGCAGAAACCCCCACAGGTGCTCCTTGGTCATGGCCAGGGCCCAGAGGAGTTGGCTGAACGGCAGCCCCTCGGCGGCCCGGCGCATGCCGGTTTCGGTGAAGCGCAGCTCGACGTCGCTTTCCGTCTTGGTCAGCAGCCAGTCGCTGATATGGTGGTAAATTTCGCGCACTGAGCGTTCCAGTTCTTCCCGGGGAACGGCGTGGCGATACTCCGCGGTGCGCAGAGAGGTGCAGATTTTTTCTACCAGGCCC
>DATJFA010000083.1:0-9194 GCA_035496015.1 Terriglobales bacterium
AACTGTGACTCCTGCTCGCTCACGCCCAGAGTGCGGGAGATGCGGGCGTGGTCATAGGCTTCCACGTCGTGCAGCAGGAAGATCATGCGTTCCGTGGGTGGCAATTGCACCACGGCGCGTTCCAGATCAACCCGCTTTACATTGCCGCGCACCGAGGCCACTTCCGTGGTTGCCGCAATGTTCAGCCGCAAAATGCCGATGGGCATCAAGTCGCGAATTTCGCTGAGCAGGATGCGGTCCACGGTCTCCGGGCTGGGAATGCTGCCATTGGCGAAGGCGCGCGCAAAGACGCTGGAGGAGATCTCTTCCGCCGCGATTTCGCTGTCGGTCATCCAGAAGGCCAGCGCGAACACCCGGTGGCGGTGCTCTTCGAAAGCTTTTTCGTAGTGTGCGAGGGATTGCTCAGCGGTGGCGGGAAAATGTGCCGCCAACCCGGTAATCTTTGCCTGGTCTAAAGCCCTTGCCATTGTTCCCCCTAGCAGAAAGATTATTGCTGTTGAACCTTATGCGTCTAACTCGCCCTGTACTTTTGCACGTTCCCGGCCATTCGCTGCGCCGGGAAGACCTTTAACGGTTATTAATTCAAACCCTGCCAATGCATAAAGTTGCCCTGGAAACGCCGTGCTATCAGGCATCCGGCCTGGCCGTATGGATCGGTCCGGGAGCGAGGAGTCATGTTTGTCAACATGGAGTGGAATGAGGGGCTTAGAGGCAGGCCAGCCAAATGGAACATGTGGGTACCGCAATACCCACAGTCGGAACCATGCTGCTGCGGCGGAGCTACGAAGATGCCGAGGCTGCGGACGCTTTCTGCAGCAGCTTGCGACTGCCGGCAATAAGGTCGGCCACGTCGAACGGCTTCACCAGATAAGAGATGCGCTTCTGCTCAAGAAAGGTTTGTGTCTCCCCATCCAGGGTGGCAAAAATGAAAAGTGCCCTGCCGGCGGTCCGGGGGTGGTGCTGGGCGAGCCAGCCGTGAATCTCCATCGCGGTCCAGCCGTTGGGCATGGAGCCGTTGAGTATCACCGCGTCAAAGCCGCCACTATTCAGGAGATTGCGCGCCTCTTCGGGATCCGAAGCAGTTACGACTTCGGCGCCAGCGCCCGCCAGCACCTCACGCTCAAATTCCAGCACCGCTTCTTCGTCGTCCACCAGCAGCAAGCGCCCCTGCAGAACCAGCTCTCGCGCGGGAGGAGGCGAGGGTTCGCGCACCGTTTGCGGCTTTCCGGCAGCCGGCAGGCGCACCAGCAGGGCTGCTCCACCTTCCGGCACATTGCGGGCCTCGATTTCTCCGCCGTGCTCTTTCAGAATGCCGTAGCAGATGCTGAGCCCCAAGCCGGTGCCCTTGCCCACCGGCTTGGTAGTGTAGAAGGGATCGAAGATGCGCTTGGGATCGGCGATTCCGCGGCCGGTATCGCGAAATTCCACCCATACCGCGCCATTCTCGGCATACACACGTACTGAAAGCACGCCGCCGCGCTCCATTTCCAGCATGGCATCCACGGCGTTGTTGATGATGTTCAGAAAAACCTGCTCCAGCTGGTGGGGATCGGCGGTAACCGCGGGCAGCTCGTCAGCAATCTCGCGCTGCACCACAATGTTGCCGCGCTTGAAGTCGTAGTCCCGCAGGGCCAGGCTGTCGTCCACCACGCGGCGAATATCCACTGGAATCTTCTGCGGCGTGCGCTGCCGGGCGAAGGAAAGCAGGTTCTGCACCAGACGATGGGTGCGCTGCGCCTGCTTCAGCAGCTTGCGCACAAAATCCAGGCAGCGTTCGTCCATCGGTTCGCTTTCCAGCAACTGGGCATATCCCAGGATGGCGGTCAGCGGATTATTGAGTTCGTGGGCCACGCCGGCGATAAGTTGTCCAATGGCCGACATCTTCTCGCTCTGCAGCAGCTGTTCCTGAGTGCGGCGCAGATCGTCGTAGGCGCGCGTGGTCTCTTCGTAGAGGCGAATCTTGTCAATCGTGGTGGCCAATTGCCGGCCAATCGCAACCATCAGCTTCTCATCGGTGGCGGTAAACTCGCGCTCCTCGCGGCTGCTGACGCCCAGCACCCCGATGGGCTGGTCCTGGCTCCATAGGATCACCCACATCCAGGAATGCAGGCCCTCGGCGGTGACGAAATCGGAGGCGACCGCGGGCAAACTGGGCAGGTCCTTCTGGGTAATCAGCTCGCGGCGCGAACTGATCAGCCCCTGCCAGAAGTCGTCCGGCATGGTGGCCGTGCTGGCGGAGCGGATCGCCGTATTGCTGCGGTGCCCCCAGGCGGCGCGCCGCCGCAGGGCAGGGCCGCCGCTGTCGCTGAGGTAAACAGATCCGGTTTCCGCTCCGAATAGAGTTACCAGCTGGCGCAGCGTCAGATTGAGTATTTCGTCGAGGTCGAAAGACTGGGTGGCGACCACGGCGATGGCGTTCAGAGCGTGCAGTTCCAGGTTGCGGCGGCGAATCTCGTCCTCGGCGCGCTTCTTTTCCGTCACATCGAGCAGAAACCCCTGGTAGCGCGCTATCTCGCCCGTCTCGTTACGGGTGGCAAAGCTGGTTTCTGAGGCGGAGAGCGTGCTTCCATCCTTCTTTCTCAGCTGGACTTCGAAGCTGCGCACATAGCTGCGGGTCTGGATAGTCTCCAGCAGGGTGGCGCGCTGTTCTGGAGATGCGTAGAGAGCATCGGCGCTGAGCGCCAGCAGTTCCTGGCGGTTTCCGTAACCCAGCATGATGACCAGGGCATTGTTGCAGTCCAGCAGTTTGCCCCCGGCGTCCGCCACGAATACTCCTTCCTGCACCTGTTCGAACAGCTGGCGATATTTTTCCTCGGCTGTGCGGCGGTCCGTAGTGTCGCGGATGATATGGACTGTGCCCAGTTGCCGGCGGGCTTCTTCGCGGTACGACGAGGTCCACACGTAGGAAGAAGTGGAGACCAGGGAAAAGCCGCCAAAACAGGGGTCGGCCTCTTCCACAAAATCGTCTGTCCCTCGGCCGCAATAGGGGCAACCCTGCCAGGCTGAGGAACTGTGAGGCAACACCTCCTCGCAGCTGCGGCTGATAACTTCGGCGGGAGAGCGTTCCAGGCGCCGTAATAGCGCCCGGTTTACCTTCATAATCCGGTTTTGCGAATCATGCACCAGGATGAAGTCTTCCATGGAGTCGAAGGTGCTGATCCACTCCCGCTGGGAGCGACGAATCTGGCCGAACAGCCGCAGATTTTCCGCGGCAATGCCCAACTGATTGGCGGTGGACTTGAGGAAGGCAAGATCGTCGGCGCTGTAGAAGCGATGTTTGGTCCCAGCCAGCGCCAGCACGCCGATGATGGATTTCTTGCCCCGTACCGGAACCAGCAGGAGATGTTCGAAGCCTTGTTGCCGCAGGATTTCCCGCGTCGGCGTGTCCGTTTCACGCACGCGGTGCACCGAAGGCTCACCGGTGTGCAGCAGGCGCGTGAGAGTTTCATTCATCTGGCGCGAGCGATGGGCCTTCAGAAAATCCAATGAAAGGCCGACGTGCTGGGTAAGAACCATCTGCTCCCCGTCCAACACCCGGAACCATGCCGCCCGCGCTCGCATCAGTCGCTTAAGTTCCTGCAGGGCTACCAGGAGCATGGAATTGGCCTCCTGCGCCTGGGCGATCGCGCTGGCCAGGTTGTTGACCACGCCCAGGCGAAGCGTGCGCAGCCGCGACTCGTCAAAGACGATCATCAGCATGCTGACGCCCAGCCATAAATCGATGGGCAAACCAGCAGCCGAAAGAAAGCGGCTGCCAAAGCCATTGCCTTTTGGCTGAAGCAGTACCAGGGTGAGAGCGAGAATCCAGGGTCCGGCCGCCCACCGGGCCCACGTGTAACGGAGTAACTGCAGGGCAGCGACTGCCGTAATCAGGTGAATAAGAACGACAACGATCCACGCGAGCTGGCCGGAGTGCGGCCACCACAGGCTTTTCATTACCACCGTAACGGCGGCGAGCGCCGCTATTCCGGCGCTGGGAAGCACCAGGCGCGGCGCCTCGGAGTAGAGCAGCACGGCGCTGGAGAGGAGAAAGACGGCGAGAATAAAGGAGGCGTCGGCCAGCGCCCGGGGCGGGGAAGCTCCCCCCAAACTCAGGATAACTGGCACGCGGTAAATAACATACGCGAGCCAGCCTACGATCCAGGTAAGGAAATACCGCTCCCGGAAGGTGCGAAACACAAGTAGGCTGGCAGCCAGCAAAGCCAGGACGGCGAAAGCTTCGGCTGGCAAAGTCGTGCCTACGAGCTGAGCGCCCTGCGGCAAGGCGCACCTCCCTTTATGCGCTTCCGAATTCGGGAACGGTACCGCACATATAACACGGAATACCTAAGGAATCACGGTTACTACCGGTTATTGTCTGGTCATAGCGACGAACTGCGCTACAATGGCGTTTCCCCTAACACTGCACTATGCCAGCCGAGCGCATTCTTGTGGTCGACGACGAAGAGGCCATCCGCGAGGTGGTGACCTCCATGCTGGGTTCAGCGGGCTACAAGTGCCAGCAGGCCAGCTCGGGCAAGGAAGCGCTGGCCATTCTCGATTCCGGCGGCCAATTCGAACTTATCCTGTCGGACCTGATGATGGCGGAACTGGACGGCATCGGCTTGCTGGAGCGCACCAAGGAAAAATATCCCGACATGCCGGTGGTGATGGTCACGGCGGTGCACGACATATCCGTGGCGTTAAAAGCCATTCGCGACGGCGCCTACGATTACCTGCTGAAGCCCTTCGAGCGTGAGCAACTGCTGGCGGCGGCGCGGCGCGCGCTGGAGAACCGCCGCCTCAAGCTGGAAAACCGCGCCTACCAGACCAGGCTGGAAGGGCTGGTGGAGGAGCGGACCCGAGAGTTGAATCTGGCGAATCGGCACCTGGAGCAGGCAAACCAAAGCCTGGAACGAACAAACGAGGACTTGAAGCGACTCAACCTGGACCTGGAGAAGTCGTACGACATCACGCTGGAAGCGTTGGGGGACGCACTTGACCTGAAAGATGCCGAGACGGAGGGCCACTCCCGCCGGGTCACCGCCTTTACCATCGCCATTGCGCGGCAGATGGGAATCCCTTCCGAGAGTCACGAAATGCGCACCATCGCCCGCGGCGCGTTCCTGCACGACATCGGCAAGATGGCCATTCCCGACAAAATTCTGCGCAAACCGGCGAAGCTGGAGCCGCAGGAAATCCAAACCATGCAGGAGCACTGCTTCCACGGCTACCAGATTCTGAAAAAAATCCCTTTTCTCCAGGAGCCGGCGGAAATTGTCTATGCGCACCAGGAGAAATACGACGGCACCGGTTACCCCCGCGGCTTGAAGGGCAATGAAATACCTCTGGGAGCACGTATATTCGCCGTCGCGGATACGCTGGATGCGATGATCAACGATCGGCCTTATCGGGCAGCACAGACGATTGAGGCAGCACGAAAGGAAATCGAGGCGTGGTCGGGACGCCAGTTTGACCCCGCGGTAGTGAAGGTTTTTCTGGGAATGTCAACCACCATCTGGGAGGAACTGCGCAAGCAAATCAATTCCCGCGCGCGTCTCTCCTATGGCGCCATAGCGCGATAAGCTCTGCTGCGGCCAGCGCCTGACAGCGGCTACTTCTTCAGGATCGGATTGTACCCGTCAGCCACCAGCTTGGCGCGGGCGGCTTCAGCGTCCTTCGCGTTGCCAAACGGACCCACCTGTACATGAAAGAGCCGGTCATGCGGCTCGTTGCTGGCAATGAACACGGCATAGGATTTTCTCTTCAGCGCTGAAAGCAGAGCCTCGGCGTCATCCTTCTTGCTGACAGCGGCCACCTGTACCACGTAGGAGCCGTTATCAATCGTGCCGACCAGAGGCTGCGGCGCCACCCCGGCCGCGGTGGCGGCGGCTAGCGGGGTATCGGAATTATCGGCTGAAGATGAACCGCGGGCGGGCGGCGCCTCGGTGTCGCTCTGTTTCACCGCCTGATAAAAGGTCAGATCGCCGGCGCTGGGCTTAGCCGGGCCATTGGGCTTGGCGGCCGGCTTTGCTTCCACCCTGGCTGGCGGTTGCTCCGCGGCGGCAGCCAACGGTTTACCGCTGGAACTTTTTCCCAAAGAGTATCCCAAACCGAAAAATAATGCGCAGATTCCCACCAGGCCAAAAAACAAAGCCAGCATGCGCCCGGTGCCAAGGGTAATTTCCGTGTCTTGCGAAGCCGCCATACGACGTGGTTCTCCTGTCTCGCTCGCCTGCTTCTTGTCCAGCCAGTAAGTCGTCACGGGGTGCCGGTGGCAGCCGCCTTGACCTCGCCGCCTCCGCCTCCTGCTAGTTTGGAAATAACTTTATGCATACCGCTAAACACATCCACCGGAACGGGGAAAACCACGGTGGTATTCTTTTCTACGCCGATTTCAGTCAAGGTCTGAAGGTACCGTAACTGGACGCTGACCGGCTCCTCCGCGAGGAGCCGCGCCGCATCCACCAAGCGCTGCGCCGCCGAGAACTCGCCCTCGGCGTGGATAATCTTGGATCGCTTTTCGCGTTCGGCTTCGGCCTGCTTGGCCATGGCCCGCAGCATCGTCTCCGGCAGATCAACCTGTTTGACCTCGACGTTCGCAACCTTCACGCCCCAGGGATCGGTGTGCTGGTCGAGAATGGTTTGCAGCCGCAGGTTGATCTTCTCCCGATGCGCCAGCAGTTCGTCGAGCTCCACTTCGCCCAGCACCGAGCGTAACGTGGTTTGGGCAAACTGCGACGTCTGGTAAACGTAATTGGAAACTTCCACGACGGCGCGCCGGGGATCAATCACGCGCAGGAAGATGACCGCGTTCACTTTCAGCGTCACATTGTCGCGGGTGATGATGTCCTGCGGGGGAACCTCCAGCGCTTCCTGGCGCAGGGAGATGCGCACCATGCGGTCAATGGGGGCAAAAACCAGGATCACGCCCGGTCCTTTGGCTCGTTCCAGCAGCCGGCCCAGGCGGAAGATCACGCCGCGTTCGTATTCGGTAAGAATCTTGATGGAACTGAGAATGTACAGGGCTACGACGATGATGGCGATCACCGGGAAAGAAATCATGTTCCGGCCTCCATTCGGCCACGCCCGAGCTGTGTTGTTGGGCAGCTACTAGGCGGATTCTACAGCAATCAGAACGGCTTTCGCGGTGCTCGAAGGGCTCGGGCGTTGCTTGGAAAGGTGCGGGGGAAAGTTTCAAGGTTGCGCGCGTTTCAAAGTTTCAAGGTTTTTCACCCACGATCCGGCGCGGCCATATCTTCTACCGGATGGGCACGAGCTCGGCGAAACCTTGAAACCTGTGAAACTTTGAAACCTACAACCGGGCAGGTGTTGTTGAAGGTTGCACAGACCGCGCCGGCTCCACTTCCAGGCGCAACCCGTCAATCCGCTTCACCACCACGGCCTGGCCGGCATCAATGTTGCTGGAGGCCACCGCATCCCAGAGTTCGCCGTGAATGAAAACCTTGCCCTCGGGACTAAGCGGCGTGCGCGCGGTTCCAATTTCGCCCAGCAAGCCCTGGGCCCCAGTCACAACTTTGCCGCGCCGCGCCCGCAAGGCGATATCCATCAGGAATACGGTTATCAGCCCCAGGGGAAGGCTCACCGCCAGGGCAGTGAGCAGGTTCACGCGCAGTTCCGGAATCGGCCCATCTACCAGCAGCAGCGCGCCCAGCGTGAGCAGGGCAATGCCGCCGATGCCCAGCACCCCATGGGTGGAGAATTTGGCCTCCAGGGCGAACATCACAAACGCCGCCAGGATGAGCACCAGCGCGGCATAGCGAGTGGGCAGCAGGTTAAGGGCGAAGGCGGCCAGCAGGATGAAAATGACCCCAACCACTCCCGGAATCACCGCCCCTGGATGGTTGAACTCGGCGTACAAAGCCAGCGCCCCAATCGCCAGCAGAATGAAGGCGACGTTGGGGTCCATGATGTAGTTGAGGATGCCCTGCTTGAGCGACATCTCGAAGGGCAGCACCGGCTTGCCCACCAGGTTGAGCGTTACGGTTTGCCCGTTGAAGCGGCGGATGGGCTTGCCCTGAAGCTGCTTGAACAGCTCGTCCTGGCTGGAAGCCACATAATCAATCAGGTGCTGGGAGAGCGCCTCGCCCTCCGTCCAGCTTTTCGACTGCCGAACCGCACTCTCCGCCACCTCCACGTTGCGCCCGCGTTTGGCCACGATGGAACGCATGAGCGCCGCCGCGTCGTTCTCCACCTTGGTCTTCATGATGTCGTCCATCTTGGGCCCCATGAGCGTGACCGGATGGGCGGCGCCGGTGTTGGTTCCTGGCGCCATGGCGGCGACATCCGCGGCTTCCAGTATGAAGAAGCCGGCTGAGGCCGCGCGGCTGCCGCTAGGCGCCACGTAGATGATGACCGGCACCGGCGAGGCCACAATTTTCTCGATGATGTGGCGCGTCGAATCGGCCAGACCCCCGGGGGTGCTCAGCTGGATCAGCACCGCCTGGTCCTTTTCCTGGTCCGCCTTCTTCAAGGCGCGGTCAATGAACTCGTCGCTGATGGGCTGAATGGTGTCGTTCAGGACAATCTTGAGCACCTGCGCGGACGCGGCCGAGGCGCAACATAAGAGCAGGGCAGCGGCCCCGAAAAGAATGCGTTTTGGCCAGCGGCAGCTCATGGGTTGGGCGCGTTCTGCGGCGCGGCGTCAGCCTTGCTCTCCATCTTTTTCTTCAGTGCCAGCGCCTCGGAGTTGCCCGGATCCAGTTGCAATGCCCGGTTAACCAGCCCGGCAGCGCCGTCCCTATTATTGTCTCTCAAGTTGATGCGGGCGAGGACTACACAAACCGCGGCGGAGGGAGTAAGCCGCAGGGCAGCATCGGACTCGGTCCTGGCGCCGGCCGCATCCTGCTTCAGGTCCAGCGCGTCCGCCAGGTTGGCATGGGCCAGGGCGTTGCCGGCATCAAGTTCCACCGCCTCGCGCAGTTCTTTCTCCGCTGCGGAAGGGAAGCCCTTGGCCAGCAGATCGTGCCCGTGCTGAATGTGGTAAGCAGCATGGCTGCGCGCATCCAATTTCGTCAGCCGCGCCTCGGAGCCGTTCTGCATTTCCACCGCCAGCTCGCGAAACGCGGCTTCATCATAGTTTCGCTTAATGCGCTCCTGCGGCAGCTTGGGAGCCACCGCAGAGGACATAACCACGCTTGCCGGGTTGACGCCGGCAGGAGCGGTCGTGCGCGCAGCCAATGCCGCGAGCAGTT
>DATJFA010000084.1:0-2806 GCA_035496015.1 Terriglobales bacterium
GTTTGCTGCCGAAGCCGCCGCCGACTTCGGGGGCGATGACGCGTACCGCGGTTTCCGGCAGGCCGACCATGAGCGCCACCTGGGTCTTGAGCAGGTGGGGAATCTGGGTGGAAGCCCAGATGGTGAGGCGGTTCTCGCCGGGCAGGTATTCAGCCACGATGGCGCGGGGCTCCATAGCCGTGGGGGCTACGCGCTGATTGAGCAGGCGCACCTTCACCACGCGGTCAGCTTTCTTGTAGGCGGCTTCGATGTCGCCGCTTTTCATGGCGTGGGTGAAAGCCTTATTGGTGCCGAAGTCCTGGTAAATAAGGGCGCTGTCCTTCTGCAGCGCCTTCTCCATATCGAGGACGACCGGAAGCGCTTCGTAATCCACGGCGACCATCTCGGCGGCATCGCGAGCGGTATACGGGTCTTCGGCCACCACAGCAGCCACGGGCTCGCCAACGTAGCGGACGCGTCCCTTGGCCAGCGCGGGGTGCGGCGGAATTTTGAGGTCGGGCATCTGCATAGCGCAGGGAATCATGCCCAGGCCTTCAAGGTCAGAGGCGGTCACCACCGCCAACACGCCGGGATGGGAGCGCGCCGCGTCGGTATTGATGGAAGTAATGCGGGCGTGCGCGTGGGGCGAGCGCACAAAGACGCAGTGGGCGAGGCGGGGGAGCTTGATGTCGTCCGTGTAGTGGCTGATGCCGCGCACCAGTCGCGGATCCTCTTTACGCTTGAAGCGCTTGCCCACCCACTGCCCGTTACCCTTAGCTTTGCCGTTGCTTTTTCCGTTGCTGGCCATGGATCACCTCGTTCAGTCGGCGGCGCGCGCTGCGGCGCGCTGGCGCTGGTTCATCTTGCGGGAAGCCGCTTTCACGGCGTTGACAATGTGCTGGTAGCCGGTGCAGCGGCACAAATTGCCGCCAATGCCGTCGCGGATCTCCTCTTCCGTTGGGGAAGCATTCTGCTGCAGCAGGTCATGGGCGCACAGGATCATGCCCGGTGTGCAGTAGCCGCACTGCAGGCCATGTTCCTCCCAGAACGCCTCCTGGATGGGGTGCAGGTTCTCCTGCGCCAATCCCTCAATGGTGGTGACGGAGCGGCCATCAGCCTGGACCGCCAGCACAGTGCAGGACTTCACCGCCATGCCATCGAGCAGCACGGTGCAGGCGCCGCACAAGGAGGTTTCGCAGCCGATGTGAGTTCCGGTAAGCCCGGCCGCCTCGCGCAGAAAGTGCACGAGGAGGAGGCGGGGCTCGACTTCGGCGCGATGCTCAGCGCCGTTAACCATGATGCGCACGTTCTTCTTCATATGGCCCCCATGGAATGAGAAAGGTAAGGCAGGGGTGCAGACCAACGGGGCCCAACGATAGCAAAAGGGAAGGGGCGTTTACAAGTGCGGCGGATGCACCGAAAGTAGTGCAGAATAGCGCCTCCCCAATGGCTGGGAGCCACTCTTTTCTTAAGCTTTCCTTAATCTGCAATCGAGTAGTTTCGCGCCACTTGGGTTCTCACCTCATTTCTGGCCACCACCCAAGGAGTTGCTTAATGACGTGTCTGCGGCGCTTGCCTCATCTGCTCATCGCGTGCTCCGTTGTGCTGATTCTGACGGCGCTCCCCACTACTTTGTTCGCCCAGGCTTCTCTGGGCAGCGGGCGTTTGGAGGGAAATGTGGCCGATGCTACCGGGGCCCGCATTCCGGGCGCCACAGTCACGGCGCGCAATGCTCGTACCGGGATTGCGACCACCCAGCCTTCCGATCCCAACGGGCACTTTGTCTTCTTAACACTGGAGCCAGGGAGCTACCAGCTTGAGGTATCGAAGCAGGGATTTGAGAACACCGTCCTTAACGATGTGACGGTAAGTGTTGGCACAACCACCACCATCCAGCCCACGCTGGCCGTAGGGAATGTGCGCCAAACCGTGACCGTGACCTCGGCGGCCCCGCTGGTGGATACGAAACAGTCCGCCTTAAGCACGGTGGTGGATGAGAACAGCATCAGGTCCCTGCCCTTGAACGGGCGCAATTTCACGGATTTTGCGCTGCTGACGCCGGGGGCCACCACCGACGGCGACTTTGGCATGGTCAGCTTCAACGGAATTGCCGGCAACTTCAACAACTACACGGTTGACGGGGTGAACGACAACAACGCGTTCTTTGAGCAGCAGATTGGGCGTACCAGCATTCCCTTCCAGTTCAGCGAAGACGTGATCCAGGAATTTCAGGTGACCAGCACGGGATTTGAGGCCGAGTTCGGGCAAGCCGGCGGTGGGTTGGTCAATACCGTGACGAAGAGCGGCGGGAACGCGGTTCATGGCGACGGTTACTACTACATCCTCGATTCGGCGCTCAACGCCAACGACTCCATCAACAACTCTTCCGGCATCGCAAAACCCCATAATCGGCGGCAGCAGTTTGGAGGCACCCTGGGAGGACCCATCCGCCACGATCGCCTGTTTTATCTGGGGAATTATGAGGGCCAAGTGCGCAACGAGCCGCTCACGGTGAACAACGCGCCGGGCCTGGTGGGCCTGCCACCGAATTTCTTCACGCAGAACCCGGCACTGGCCACGGCAGTGGAGGCGGCCTCCGGTTCGTTTCCGCGCAGCTTCAACCAGAACACGGCGTTCTTCAAGGTTACGGGCATGCTGACGCCGAAAAACACCTTCAGCGCCACCTACAACTTTCAGCGCTTCCGCAGCCCGCATGGATATTTCAATACGCCCACGTCCACCGGGGACGGACTATCGCTCACCGACGGAGCCACAAGCCATTTCGCGCAGTTTTCCCTGGTAACAGCCATCAGCCCCACGACCTCGA
>DATJFA010000085.1:0-5452 GCA_035496015.1 Terriglobales bacterium
TCCACCCAGAAGAGCTCGAAATCGCTGAACTTGTGCCGGCGCTGATAGCGATGCCCGCCATAGTCAATGTATAGGTCGGTGAGCTGGGGTAGCCACAGACGGACGGTTCCCTTGCGGAAGTCTACCGGGCCGTATGCGATGGCCATGTGTTCTCGTTGCAGACGAACCTTTTTCTGCGGTTCCAGTAGATCGGTTTCCAGGCGGAGCACTTCGTAGGTATCAGCCGCAATCCAGGCTCGCCCCTTCAAGCTGAGCGGGAAATATCCATTGTCCCGGTGCAACACGTGGAACTGGTTCGGCCGGTCAGAGCGCTGGGCAAAATGCACCTGCCAGGCGGGGCGTGCTCCAGACTGGGCCAGTCCCTCGCAGGTCATGGCAAAATCCCCGATGTAGCTGGGATGGAAAATCAAGGCAAACGCCGCACTCCCGGTGTCATAAACCGCGGTATCAGCGGTCACTTCCGGGTCGGTACCGCTACGAAATTCCTCCACACTAGGTGCGCCCGCCTGCTGGTTAATCTGCGCCACATAATTGAATGTGTGTTTAGTGACCGTGCGGAGGTGGCCTCGCTTGGGCACTTCCATGTGCTCGATCTGCTCGCGCGCGCTGAAGCGCTGTAAGTTGGCCGCCAACTCCTCCACCCGGTGGCTGGCTTCCTGCAAAAGCTTGGGCAACGGGCAGGGCACATCGGTGCGGGCAGGCGGTACAAACTCGTCCACGTCAGGAGGAACCAACGAGGCCGGCAAAGGGCGTGCCATTCCTGCCGCGCATTCCACGGTCTTACCCTCGTAGAGGGCGCCACTTTCACTGCTGAATAATGTTAAACCGCAGGGTACGCCCATCTCGGTGAGCGACAGTTCATACGCCGAACCATCGGAGGCGATGATGAAGCGGAAGTGAAAGCCGGGAATGGGCTCGGAATCAGCTTGCAGATTTGCGCCCTGCAGCGGGCCAGGGTCCTGCGGCGATCGCTGGGTACTTTGCTCCTTCTGTTCCGATTTGACCAATTCCTCTATGGTTGCGTATCGTCCGTGCGCGTGCAGAAAGCTGCGCTCGGCCGAATTCAGCATTTTCACGAAGTTCAGCGCACTCATTCGTTCGCTTGCGGGTGCAGGATCACCCTTGCCCCCGGCCAGAGGCGCCACGGGGAGCAACAGTGCGCAAGCAATAATGACCATCCCGCCCACGAGTCTGGGGCGTGGCTTTCTCACATCTATCACTTGGTTTCGCTTTGGAACGATTTGTGCAGCTTTTTTGCCAGCTTCTCAATTTCCTCAGTCTTCTTGAGGTCGTCGGAACCAACTGTTCCAGCCGGGGAGTCATCAAGATCGTCCTTGATCTCGCCGATCAGTTTGAGAAGCCTTGCCGCGTCCTGCTTCAGTAGCGCCTTCTCCTTCTCCGCCTCTTGCAGTTGTTTGTCCTCTAGGCTCTCACCCGGCTTGGGCGGAAGCTTGTGAAACTTCAGGTCCGCGGCCGTAGGCGCCCAGGGGGCGGTCTGTGGCTGGGTATTGGTGGAAACCCCCGCACGGGGGGAAGAATTGGTACGCTGGGACCAGGCGGCTAGTGACACAAGGAGCAAGCTGAACCCCACCAGGGGTGTCATGGGAAGGCGCATAGTGATCTCCGCACTCCGAGCTATCTCCGCTCTGGGAAGTGGACTCGGCCGGCCAGATTCGCATGCGAGTGTGAGAAGGTAGGTAAGATAACCACTCGCGCGACTGCTGGCGCAATGCTGTGCCGCGGCGGTGTGAATGTCAACGAAAAAGAGTAGGGCGGCCCTCGCCCAACAAAATGTTGCGCAATGTTGTGCACACCTCAGACCGGGGGCCATGGCGGCAAGCCCGAGAGCCGGTGTGGAGGCGGGCCTCCGCCCCGCCCCGCACGGGGCAAAGCCGCGTGCCCACATGGTTCTACGCCTTTCGTAATGGGGCTAAGTCGAACACCGTTACCAACGGCTCCCACCACCCTCCCGCCGGTTTGACCGCAACTTGCCGCTCTCTTATATTCAAAGGAGTGGCGAGGTTTTGTGAGCCCGACCGAAACCAAGGATAGCTGCAAGCGCGAACTGCAGGTGGAAGTACCCGCTGAAGTAGTGGCGCGCGAAACCGAAAGCCTGATCCAGCGCTACCAGAAACTGGCCCGCCTGCCTGGATTCCGCCGCGGGCACGTCCCCAGCGGCCTGATTCGCCAGCGCTTCGCCGAGGACATCAAGACCGACATCGTGGAAAACCTGGTGCCCCGTTACTTCCGCGAGGAAGCGGAAAAGCAGGGCCTGCACCCGGTGTCGCAGCCGCGCATCACCGACCTGCACATCCATGAGGGCGAACCGCTGCGCTTCAAGGCCAGCTTCGAAGTGCTGCCTGAAATCGAGGTCAGCGGCTACAAGGAATTGCGGGTGGACAAGCCCGACACCAGCATTTCGGAGCAGGAAGTGGAGGACGCGTTCAAGAACCTGCAGGAGCAGCACGCAAGCTACACGCCGGTGGAAGGGCGTGCGCTGGGCGACGGAGACTTTGCCCAGGTGTCGTTCAATGGCGTGCCCAAGGAACCCGGCTCCAAGCCGGTGAACGTGGATGAGGTAATGGTGGAAATCGGCGGGGCCAACACCATGGCCGAGTTCACGGAGAACCTGCGCGGCGTTTCCGCGGGCGAGGAGCGCACATTCGACGTCACCTACCCCAAGGAGTTCTCCGAAGAGCGGCTGGCCGGTAAGACCTTTACCTACACGGTGAAAGTTCACGGGATCAAGCAAAAGCACTTGCCCGAGGTCAACGACGAGTTTGCCAAGCAGGTGGGAGAATTTGCCAGCCTCGAGGAACTGACCAAGGGGGTGCGCGAGCACCTGGAAGAGGACAAGCGGCGCACCGCCGAGCGCGACGGTAAGGAGAAACTGCTCGATCAACTGGTAAAGCGGCACGATTTTGAAGTTCCGGAAGCCATGGTGGAGCGGCAGGTGGATGTGCGGCTGGATCGCGGCCTGCGGGCGCTGGTGGCTCAGGGCATGCGTCCCGAGCAAGTGAAGAAAATGGATTTTGACCGCCTGCGGGCGGGGCAGCGCCAGACCGCGCTGCAGGAGGTAAAGGCTTCGTTGCTGCTGGAGAAGATCGCCGACGCCGAGAACATTCAGGTGGACGAGCAGGAGGTGGAGAAAGAGGTGGAAGCCATCGCCGGGCAGGCTAAACAGCCGGTGGAATCAGTGCGCGCTCGTTTGACACGCGATGGAGCCCTCGATAGAATCCGAAATAGACTCCGCAGCGAGAAGACCCTCGATTTTCTCTATAATCAGTCTGCCTGAAAAGGCAGGCTTTTTTCGATTCTCCCCCAAACTCAACCAGGCGTGGTTGGGAGGAGTGTGGCAGGCAGGTGAATGTGAAAGATCCACAGATGATGTTAGTACCAATGGTGATTGAACAAACGGGACGTGGCGAACGGGCTTACGACATCTATTCTCGTTTGCTACGGGACAATATCATCTTCATTGGCACCCCCATTGACGACAATGTCGCCAATCTGGTGATTGCCCAGATGCTGTTCTTGGCGCAGGAAGACCCGGAGAAGGACGTGCAGCTTTACATCAACTCCCCCGGAGGCTCGATTACGGCAGGCATGGCCATTTACGACACCATGCAGTACATCAAGAATGACGTGATGACGTTGTGTGTGGGCCAGGCGGCCAGCATGGCGGCGCTGCTGCTTTCCGCGGGCAGCCCCAAGAAGCGGCTGGCTCTGCCCAACTCACGCATCCTGATCCATCAGCCTTCCATGGGCGGGCTGTCAGGCCAGGCCACGGACATTGATATCCATGCGCGGGAAATCTTGCGTATGCGCGAAATTACCAACCAGTTGCTGGCCAAGCACACCGGGCAGAAGCTGGACAAGGTGGAGAAAGACGTAGAGCGCGACTTCATCATGAACGCGCAACAGGCCAAGGAGTATGGAATCATAGACGATATCATCTACAACACCAGATAGAGGTAATATCGCCTATCCGCGAGCCGCGCCAGGAGCGGGCGGCCGTTGGAGTTCGAAACGCGCTGCCGGACTGGCCGCAAGATGTGACCGGCAAGAGCGGGGAGGAATGGAGTTCAGTGAAAACCAGATCCGGTTCGGACGAGATTTTGCGGTGTTCGTTCTGCCACAAATCGCAGGACGCGGTAGCCAAGCTGATTTCCTCCCCCAGTGACTACCCGCGGGCTTACATCTGCGACGAATGCGTGGCAGTTTGCAATTCCATCCTGGAAGACGACCGCGCTGAAACCCACGCTGCTGCCGCCGCTCCCAACCACCTGCCCAAGCCGCAAGAGGTAAAGACCTTCCTCGACCAGTATGTGATCGGGCAGGAAACCACCAAGAAGAAGCTGGCGGTGGCGGTTTACAACCACTACAAGCGCATTTACATGAACCGGCAGCGCAACAGCGATGTGGAGCTGACCAAGTCCAACATCCTGCTCATCGGCCCCACGGGCACGGGCAAGACGCTGCTGGCGCAGACGCTCGCCAAGATGCTGGATGTGCCCTTCGCCATCGTGGATGCCACCACCCTGACCGAGGCCGGCTATGTGGGCGAGGATGTGGAGAACATCATCCTCAAGCTGCTGCAGGCCGCCGATGGCGATGTGGGCCGCACCCAGACCGGTATCATCTACATAGACGAGGTGGACAAGATCGGGCGCAAGGACGAGAACCCGTCCATCACCCGCGATGTCTCCGGCGAAGGCGTGCAGCAGGCGCTGCTCAAGATTCTGGAAGGCACCATTGCCAACGTGCCGCCGCAGGGCGGGCGCAAGCATCCTCACCAGGAATTCACCCCGGTTGACACCACCAACATCCTATTCATTTGCGGCGGCGCTTTCGTAGGCCTGGAGAAGATTGTGGCCCGCCGGGTGGGCAAGAAGGCCATGGGCTTCAAGGCCGGAGAAGAAGGCCAGGAAGAGGTTGTCACTCCCAAGAAGCGGGATACGCAATTGCTGGCCCAGGCCCAACCCCAGGACCTGATCAAGTTCGGGCTGATCCCCGAGTTTGTGGGCCGCATGCCGGTGGTGGGTGTGCTGGACGACCTGGACGAGGCCGCCCTGATTGAAATCCTGACCAAGCCCAAGAATGCGATTGTGAAGCAGTACCAGCGGCTGTTCGAGTTTGAGAATGTACGGCTTAAGTTCAGCGAGGATGCGCTGCGCGCCGTCGCCCGTGAGGCCATGAACCGCAAGGTGGGGGCCCGCGGCCTGCGCATGATTCTGGAAGAATTGATGCTGGAATTGATGTACCATCTCCCCGGTCAGAAGCGGGTGAAGGACTTCGAGGTCACCCGCGAAATGGTGGAGAAACGTGACGTTTCCATCCCTATGATGGAAAAAGCGGGATAGCAGGGGAAAGCCGCCAGCGAGCGGAACGAATCTAACAGACCAGGGAGCCAGCCACGGTGACCACCAAGGAAAAATTCGAAACCCGAAAG